>JBGQDD010000353.1:0-4055 GCA_041495665.1 Candidatus Acidiferrum sp. | reverse complement strand
GTTCCGGGCTACCGGCACCGTCCAGAAATTCGACGGCTACCTCCGCGTCTATCAGATGCCCGCGTCGATCGCGGATCGCGAGGACGATGAAAAGGATGACGAAGGCGAAGGCCGTGCGCTTCCCCAGGTTGCGGAAGGGCAGACCCTCCGCCTTGACAAGATTCGCCCGGACCAGCACTTCACCGAGCCGCCGCCGCGCTTCAACGATGCCACGCTGGTGAAGGAACTCGAAGAAGACGGCATCGGGCGGCCCTCGACTTACGCTTCGATCATTTCCACTCTCCTCGAGCGCGAATACGTCACCAAGGACCAGGGACGTTTCTCGCCCACCATGCTCGGCGAGCGTGTCAGCGTGCTGCTGGTAAAGAGTTTCGAAGACATCTTCGACGTTACGTTTACCGCGCGGCTCGAGGAAGAGCTTGACGAAATCGAGGAAGGCAAGCTGCCCTGGCGCGAAGCCGTCAAAGAGTTCTGGGAAAAATTCGTCATTGACCTCGACAAGGCCGGCGACGAAATGCTTTCCTACAAAGCCGGTATTCCCACGGGGAAAAAGTGCGAAAAGTGCGGCCAGGGCGAATTGCTCGAACGCATCAGCCGCCACGGTTTCTTCCTCGGCTGCTCGCGCTATCCCGAATGCGATTTCATTCAGGACTTGTCTCCTGAACTTCCCGAAGAGACCGGTGGCGAACCCAAAATCGAGTATTGCGACAATTGCGGCAAGGAGATGGCCATCAAGCGCGGGCGCTTCGGCACCTTTCTCGCCTGCACCGGTTTTCCGGACTGCAAGACCACGCGCCGTCTCGTCCAGGGCACGCGCATCGCGCACCAGCCCGATGAGCCTCTCGCTGAGCTGTGTACACTTTGCAGCAAGAATCTCGTGAAGAAAAGCGGCCGCTTCGGCGAATTCATCGGCTGCTCCGGTTACCCGAAGTGCAAGTACACGCGCCCGATCACCATGGGCATCAAATGTCCGAAATGCAACGAAGGCGAATTCGTGCGCCGCGGCAGCGCCGGTAAAGGTGGCCGTGGCCGCCCGCGCGTGTTCTACGGTTGCTCTCGCTACCCGGATTGCGATTTCACTACGCCCCACATGCCCCTCGCCGAACCGTGCCCGAAGTGCGCCGCACCGTTCATCGTCGAGAAGCGCACAAAGATTGGCACCGTGTGCGCCTGCCTCAAGGAAGGCTGCGACTGGGAGATGCTTGTTCCCGAAGTCCAGCCGCAAGCGCAGCCGGAGGAAGCTCCGGTGCCCGTGGCAGCCAAGTCCTGATCCCCCTGCATCCAAAGAAACGGTGGCGTGATTTCGCACTCCGCGGATTTGTCCGCGCCTATACTGTATTTGGGTCTCACCCCCGGAGTTGTAGCAGCGAATGAAAGAAGCAATCGCGAAGTATCTCGAATACCTTCAGTCGGTGAAGAATTCCTCGCCGCATACGATTCTGAACTACCGCAGGGACCTCGAACAATTTCTCGCGTATCTCTCGCCGCCCGCGGCCCGGCCGCCTGCACTCACCGGCGTCACCCACCCCATGATTCGTGAATTCGTCGCGCATCTCCACGATCACGGCCTCGCGAAAAGCTCCATCGCGCGGAAGCTTGCGGCCCTGCGCTCGTTCTTCAAATACTGCGTCCGCGAAGGTTATCTGAAAGAGAACCCCGCGCGTCTCGTTCCCACGCCGAAGTTGCCGAAGCGCATCCCTTCGGTGCTCTCTGCGGAAGAGATGAACGGTTTCCTCAACCAGTTGGGCGGGATGGGACAAGCGGCGCTCGGCGGCCGGGCGACTTCCAAAAGGGGCCTATTGCTTCCTCTGGCATCGGCTATGAATCTGCCGGCCAAGCGGGGTCGTTCGGTGCAAGTCGGAGAAGGCTTGCTCCTTCGCCGCGACCGGGCGCTCCTGGAACTTCTGTACGCCGCGGGATTGCGCGTCAGCGAGCTCACCGGTCTCAATCTTGCCGACATGGAGCAAAAAGAACGCATTCTCCGCGTCCGCGGCAAGGGCAGCAAGGAACGCATCGTTCCTTACGGGGCAAAAGCTCAGGAAGCTCTGGAAAAATACTGGCCGCTGCGCGAACAGCTCCTGGAGCAAACGTATCGAACGAGCGGCGGGCAGGGGCCGCACGCCGAAGCGATCTTCCTCAATTATTCGGGCCGCCGCCTTACGCAGCGTTCCGTCGGGCGCATCGTCAAAAAATACGTTCGCATCGCCAACGTCAACTGGGACCTGCACCCGCACTCGATGCGTCACGCCTTCGCCACGCACCTCCTCGCGGATGGCGCCGACCTCCGCGCCATTCAGGAACTTCTCGGCCACCAGTCACTCTCCACCACGCAGAAATACACCCACGCCTCCATTCGCCAGTTGATGGACATTTACGACAAGGCGCACCCGCACGCCTGATTTGCGCATCTATTCCATTTTGCCGAGATATGAGACTGGGCTACTCTGGGGAGCCGTCAGACATTGAATATGCGACTGCGGACTGCATTCTTGATGGCGTTATGTTTGCTCGCGTGCACGGCCTTGCCGCTGCCCGCTCGCGCGCAGGGGAACTACGAAATCCAGGTTTATCCGTACGAAACCGTCGAGCCTCGCCACACGATGCTGGAGCTCCATTCCAATTTCACGTTTCAGGGCTCCAAGTCCAACGATGACGGCACGCTTCCCACGAACCACCAATTACACGAAACGATTGAGATCACCCATGGCTTCAATGACTGGTTCGAGACCGGTTTTTATATTTTCACTTCCGCGAAGAATGGCCAGGGTTGGGATTACGTTGGCAGCCATATTCGCCCCCGCGTGCGCGTTCCTCCCCAATGGCACTGGCCCGTCGGCATCAGCCTTTCGAACGAAATCGGCTGGCAGAGCCGCCGGTACTCGGCGGACACCTGGACGTGGGAGATCCGCCCCATTATTGATAAGCAGCTCGGGCGGTGGTATCTCTCCTTCAATCCCACGTTTGACCGGTCCTTCCATGGCCCTGGCGTCAACCAAGGTCTCGTTTTCTCACCGAACTTCAAGTTCAGCTACGACCTCACGAAGAAAATCACGGGGGGCATCGAGTATTACGGCTCGCTGGGCCCGGTCACGGGCTTCGACCCGATCAGCCAGCAGCAACAGCAAATCCTCCCCGCGATCGATCTGAATCTCTCGCCCAAGTGGGAAGTCAATTTTGGGCTGGGCGTGGGCGTGACTCGCTCGACGGACCACTTGATCGCGAAAATGATTCTCGGCTACCGTTTTGATTTCTGAAGCGTCCTTTAAGAGGAGTCACAAGGAACCCGTCATGGCCTACCACCTCGCGCAAGTTAATATTTCCCGACTCCTTGCTCCACTGGATGATCCGAAGATCGCCGAATTCGTCGCGCAGCTCGAACCCATCAATGCTCTTGCCGACAAGGCTCCTGGTTTTGTCTGGCGGCTCAAGTCGGAATCCGGCAACGCCACAGATATTGCGTACAACGAGGACCCCTTTGTGATCGTGAATATGTCCGTTTGGGAGTCGATCGAGACGCTGCGCGATTTCGCTTACAAGTCGGACCACGCCAAGTTATTTCGCGACCGCCCGAAGTGGTTCGAAAAGACGGACAAGCCCAGCTACTGCCTCTGGTGGATCCCGGCTGGCCACATCCCCACCGTCACCGCGGGCCGCGAGCGGTTGGAGCATTACCAAACGCATGGCGCGACACCGTATTCCTTTTGGTTTTCGCAGCACTTCCCCCGCCCCGCGGATCAGGGCGTCTGCGCATAGTTCGTCCGCGCGTCCAATGCATTGCCATTTCGCTCGTTGACGACTCAAGTCAGAAACCTCTATACTTGGAGTTTGCTTTTAGCGCTTGGAGGACAGATGTACGCCGTTATTCAGACCGGGGGAAAACAGTATCGCGTCGCGCCCGGCGACACTATCCGCATTGAGCGGGTCGATGGCAAGGTCGGGGAAAAAGTAAACTTTGGCTCCGTCTTGGCCGTCCATACGGACGACAAGAAGGTCTTATTGGGCGCCGATGCCGGCAAGGCTTCGGTGTCCGGCAAAATCGTCCAGCAGGGGCGCGC
>JBGQDD010000352.1:0-4062 GCA_041495665.1 Candidatus Acidiferrum sp. | reverse complement strand
GCAGCGGCGCCAAGAACGAGAATCGCGGCATTGATAAAAAGTGCAAAACCGAGGGCCAGCGTGGAATCGAATACGGCGTAACGAACCGCTTCACGCCGGTCGCGTGTGGAAATACCGAAGGCGCGCGTTTGCACGATGCTGGAGTGCAGATAAAGATTGTGCGGCATGACCGTGGCGCCAAGGATGCCGATGGCGATGTACAGCATTTCGCGGTTGCGGAGGATTTCGGCACGCGGGATGAAACCGATGGCCGCTTCGCGCCAAATAGGATGAGCCCAAAAAATTTCGTAAGCGAAACAAGCGGCGATCGAAGCAATGAGCGTCACAACGAAGGCTTCGATTAGCCGGAAGCCGCGGCCCTGCAGTGCAAGAACGATGAGAACGTCCATGGCGGTGATCAGAACGCCGGCCAGAAGTGGCAGGCCAAAGAGAAGTTTGAGCGCGACGGCCGAGCCCAGAACCTCGGCGAGATCGCAAGCGGCAATCGCGATTTCGCAGATCACCCAGAGAAACACCCCGGTACGGTAAGAATAATGTTCGCGGCACGCCTGGGCCAGGTCTCGTCCGGTGGCAATTCCGAGCTTCGCGGAGAGAGCTTGCAAGAACATCGCCATCAAGTTGCTGATGAGCACGACGCTGAGAAGCGTGTAGCCGAACTTTGACCCGCCGCCGATGTCGGTGGCCCAGTTGCCGGGGTCCATGTAGCCGACGGCGACGAGATAGCCCGGGCCGGCAAAAGCCATGATCTTGCGGAACCACGAAGCGCTGGAAGAAAAAGGGATGGTGCGATGCGATTCGGGCAAGGAAGGCGAGGCAATCCTCGCGGGCCTCTCTGCGGACGAAAAGAAGCCAGCGGAGTTTTCACCGGAAACGGGCGGGTCGGTTTCGAGTTGTGGCGGGACCGTGGGTGCCATGCTTGAAGTTAACTATGCTAAATAACGATCCTAAACTACACTTAATACGCTCGCTTGTCAATGGGACTTCATGCCCTACTTGCCAACAGACATAGGGGGGCCTGTTGCGAGGGGCGCCGGTCAAGCGAACCAAGGGTGCTTATGGTAAGTTCGAAACAGAGTTCCGGGAGAGAAACGAAATGGATCAACAGCAGCCAGTGCAGGGCCAGGTGCAGATCAAAGCGGACGAGAAAGAGCTGCAGGGGCAATACAGCAACCTGGTGATGATTCACCACAATCTGGAAGAGTTCACCGTGAACTTTATCTACATTTTTCCCAACGGCGCGCAAGGAAAACTGCTGAACAGCATGATCGTCAGCCCGGGACACGCCAAACGCATCTGGCGGGCGCTGGGAGAGAATCTCGCAAGGTACGAAGCGCAGTTTGGGAACATCAAGGAATCCCCGGAAGGGAGCACCCCGCCGCCGACCGTCGGTTTTGTGCAGTAGAGGCTGAGTTGCTCGTCTCAAGCATGCGGCGAAGAGGTTGCAGTTGTGCCAAGCCTCATCCGCCTGCTAGAATTTTAAAGTTGTTCTTCGATTTGGGCCTGTAGCTCAGGTGGCTAGAGCGCGCCCCTGATAAGGGCGAGGTCGGTGGTTCAAGTCCACCCAGGCCCACCATTTTCCCCGCAAGGGTGTCCCATCTTTTAAGAAATTTACGGTCATGCAGGCGCCCCGAGTCTCGCCCCACGGGGATGCCGGGTACATTCCTTTCTAGAAGTGGTGCGCCGGACCAATCAGATGCCAATGGACCGAGAACCAAGTCAAGAAAACGCAGGCAGCCCCGACCAACGAAAACTTCAACTTGGAAATGAAGCGGATGTCGGAGCGCCACCAGACGCGCAATCCCGCGAAGACGGCGAAGCCGCTGAGAAGTATTGCAGCGCCCGTAACCAGGTTCATCATGACAAAGTACTTGTCAATGGCATGAGTCGGCAGCATCGTCTCATTTTCCAAACGCGACAGGAGTACCGCTGTTCCGGCGGTCAGAACGATCCACGCCGTGGCGGACAGCTTTGACCCCAGCGTGAGCCGCACGCTTCCGGGCTGCTGTTTGAGCGGAGGCCGCTTGGAAAGAAAAATCATTCGCCCCAGCCGCAGCAAAAAAGCCGCAACCACCGCCAGTAGAATCCCCAGGCTGACGATCAGTATTGGCAAAATCATTTGACCGTTTTCATACCAGGGGACTCGCTCAAACTGCACACCCGGGAAGCTCACCGCGATGCGCACGATCTTTCCCGAGCTATCGCGAATCGCAAACATCCGTCTCTGGTCGTCTGCCTCCTGCCACAAATCCTTGCCAATCGGTTTCCATTGCCGCACGTGTCCGCGCAAATCCTTGAAGTCATCTATCTTGAGCACGCCGTCCTTATCCACCGCGGCTTCTCCCTGCCCAATGAGGCTCCCAATCTTTAACTTGTTGCTCTCGGAGCGCCGTGTGGCCTGATAGGTGCCCGCAATGGACTTGAGTTCGTCGCGGGAGAGCTTCTGAAATTCGGGCGTCTGCCAGTACGGGTAATAGCGGTCTGCAAAGGCCGTCAAGATTTCCGTTCGCGTCTTGTTGGCTGAACCAGCCGAATTGTAGGAAACAAAGATCACCAGCTTTTCCTTGGGCTCGAGGAGAAACATACTGTGGAACGCGATAAGGTCTCCATCGTGCCCGATGAAATGAAGACCGTTGCGCCAAGTCTGGTAAAAACCCATGCACATTGCGGGTAGCGCCTCGGAAGTGCCGAACTGCTTCGTCCACATCGCGTTCAGGGTTGCAGACTTCAGAATCCGATGGCCGTCCCACTCGCCGCCATTCAAAAGCGCCTGTGCGAAGCGGCCCATATCGGACGCCGTTGAGAAAACACCGCCAGCCGGAGCTGGATTGAAAATCTCAAATCCGACGGCCGGCTTTTCCGTATTATTCCGATATCCATCGGAGGGAAACGGCAAAAGATCTTCTGCAAGCGGCTGTTTAAAGCTGGAATGTTTCATCCCCAGCGGCTGAAAAATGTGTTCCGCCACGTACTGCTCAAACGGCTTGCCGCTCACACGCTGTACGATGTACCCTGCGAGTCCAACGCCGTAGTTCGAGTAAGCAGGCACTTCACCCGGCGGGAAGATCCTCCGCGGCTGGTTCTCTATCAGGAACTCCCTGAGCGGCGTTGCCTTCTTCGGGTCGGTCAGGAGAATGTCGCGAATCTCTTCCTCGAAGCCGCCGGTGTGAGTCATCAGGTTCCGCAGCGTGATGGGCTTGCCGAAAGCCGGCGCGATTTGAAAATCGAGATATTTGTTCACGTCCGCGTCGATGTCCAGCATGCCCTGCTCCGCCAATTGCATGACGGAAATCCAAGTGAAGAGCTTGGAGATGGAAGCCAAACGAAACATGGTCGCTTCGGGATCAACCCGTTTTTTCTTCGAAACGTCGGAGAAGCCGTAGCCTTTCTTCAGCAAATCCTTTCCATCCTTCATCACCAGAACGGTGGCGCCGGCAACGTCGCTACGCTCCAATTGCAGCGGAATGATGCCGTCAAAAAATGCCTCGAGATCTGCCTTTTCAAGAGGGTGCGAAGCCGCGGGCGGAATCACCATGGAGGGCTTCTCCGGGGTTGGCCCTCGGGCTCCGGCAGATTTGGGAACGATGGCGGTTTGTGGTGGCAAAGCCAGCGCCGATGATGACGCGCACATCGCCGCAAAAAGCAGCGCTCCGCAAAGTCGAATCATCACCCCTCCTGAATTTTAGAAATGCGCCACAAAGTCTCGCGGATATTCGAGGGACTCGCAACAGAAAACTTAAGAACTTGCGGCAAGACGGCCGGCAGGGATCAGAGGCAGACCGCTCGTCCGTGGGTATCGAGCTGCACAGCCGCATCGCAAGTTACGGCCTCCTTTGCTGGAGAGCTCGGCTTGTCGCGGTCTTCGAAATAACATCTAAGGGAAAGAAGGTTTAGGTGCCGCTGACAACGGCGGCGCCGCGAATTTGGCGTCGTCCACGGGAATGTTTTGCTGAACTTGCTCGACCTGGATCGTGAATCGGTTTCCGGGGCGCGCGAGGGTCCAACGGAACGGCACCCTCACGCCATTCGCATCGCGATAATCCGCATAGTCGATCTGCGTTGGGT
>JBGQDD010000351.1:0-4103 GCA_041495665.1 Candidatus Acidiferrum sp. | reverse complement strand
TTTTGGTAAAGCCGTGGAATTTGCGAAGCGCCACCGCCCATTACAATCACATCCGGATCGAGAAGATTGATCACTTGCGCCAACCCGCGGGTGAGCCGGTCTTCGAATCGATCGAGCGCGGCAAGCGCGGCCGTTTCACCCGCGCTACATCGCGCGATGATCTCCGGGCCCTTGAAGGAAACGCTGGTCGCACGCTTGTAATCCGCTTCCAGGCCCGTTCCGGAAATCCACGTTTCGATGCAGCCGTTCCTTCCACAATAACATTCAGGCCCGGGAAACTCGTCGGGCCGCATCCAGGGCAAAGTGTTGTGTCCCCATTCGCCGGCAACCCCGTTGTAACCGCCGTGTACGCGGCCAGCGACCGCAATTCCCCCGCCGCAACCCGTGCCCAATATGACCGCGAAAACAAAGTGCTTCCCCGCACCCGCGCCATCGGTTGCTTCCGAAACCGCCAGGCAGTTGGCGTCATTCGCGCATCGCACTTCGCGCCCCAGCGCGCGGCTTAGGTCCTTGTCAAACGGTTTTCCATTCAGCCAAGTCGAATTGGCGTTCTTCACCAAACCGGTTTTCGTGGAAATGGTTCCGGGGATTCCCATGCCTACGGTAGCGCTGCGCCCTAGTTTTTTCTCAATTCCTTCCGCAGCTTCTGCGACGGCGCGCACCGTGCCTTCATAGTCGAAGCGCGGCGTAGCGATGCGGTGGCGGTGGAGTTCCCGGCCGTCTCGCTCGAGGGCCACGAATTCAATCTTGGTCCCGCCAAGATCCACGCCAATGCGAATGCGCTCTTGTTTTTCCTGAGTGGTCGGCATCGATGAAGCCTACCTCCGGAGAGGAGGTAGTCTACACCGCGGCGCTCCGCTGTAGATGACGAGGTGCCAAGCGGTAAGAAAAAGCCTCGGCCTGCTCCGCTCGGAATAGTGGGGGCGGAGGATCGCAAGACGAGCGCGCAACCCGCCTCCACTGTGACAGCTATTTCTGGGGCTTGGCCCAGACGATGTCGTAGGTGCGATCAAAGGTGACGAACATGAGGCAGGCTTCCTTCGATTGGCAGGTGAACCAGTGCATGGCTTTGCCGGGCATCATGGCGAACCCGCCAGGTGCGAGAGTTTGTTCAGACATGCCTTCCATGCCGGTGAGGACATCGCCGCGAACGATGATCAATTGCTCTTCGGCAGTGTGATAGTGGGCGGGAACCACGCAGCCGGGAGCGGCTTCGAGGAGGAACGTGGATGCGCCGGTATTGGGATCGCCGTTCTCCAGTGCGGACTTGAGACAAGCAGGTGCGCCATCCGAAGCGAGCTTGGCGCTGACGAGAGGTGTGACCACGCCGCGATGCGGAGTCTGCCCTCGCAATGCAGCAACGGCAGCGAGAACGATCAGCAATGGCGCGAGGCAAAGAAACGTCCTCATGGTTTTCGCAGAACTGATGCTAATTCTCCTCATGTTCGGGCTCCAGACGCGCATGGAATGCCAAGTCTCACTCTGCTATTTATCACATCCGACTGCGGAGAACACGGCTCAATAGACGGTCTTGAGAGAGGAGTGGCATTTGGCGATAACGACGGGCAGGCGGGCGCGTTGGGGGAAACATTGATGGTCTTTTGCCCTCTTGTAGAGTGACGGGGACAAGCACCCAGCAGAAAGAGGTGTCGCGTGGCGGTGGCTGGGAATGCGGCGATCTTAAGCGGCGACCAATTTCGGCCCTAGTTTGCGGCGTGGCTTGCTGGATTTTTCGAGCAGCTCGCGCTCAGCGCGGGTCCAATCCTCAAGGGCATTTCCGGGCGTGCTGCCGCGCTCCAAATAGATATGGTAGGCGCGCAACGCGATCTCCTCCGTTGTCGGATGGATCCCGGCTGCTCGCGGCTTACTGACCGTTAGCGAGGGACTCTTCCTCGTCTTGGGCATAAACTTCTCCTTTCGACTGCAGTCTCCATTTTACCCTTAGGAGAGAGCCATTGCTCAAGAATTCATCGGAGATCGCATCGAAAGATTCACTTCATTGAATCGAGGAAACATGCTCCGCCGGGCAGAGCATGTGGAGGGAGTGCAGCCTGGCGCGGAAAATTCGAGGCGGAAAGATCAGTAGCCTTCGGTCTCCGCCAGGATGGCGCGGGTGTTGCGGTTCCAAAGGGTGACTTTTGTGCCGGGATATTGGGCAGCGAGCGTTGGGAGCCGCCGCCGGGCAGCACTCAAGTCCTTGAAACTCTCCAATTCGAGGTGCTGACCGTCTGCGTCCCTGATCAAAATGTCGTAAATGGCGTCTAGCGCGAGGAAAACCTTTCCCGCCATGGTGGACTCCCTCCTATGGGGTAGTGAGGGGGGAGCTGAAATCGTTTCAATGCAGGGATGTGGCGTGAGTCCTGTGGAGACCGCAAGTTTTGTTCCCCTTGGAATCAAGGGTCAGCGAGCCGCGGCCCCTCTGGGCTCGCCAAGGGCAGGGACGACGCCGAGCTGTTGCATCATGCCCCAGGCGTCCCAACTGACGTAGGAGTCCATGATCTTTGCATCCACGATGTGATTGATGGTGATTCCATCGACGGACACTTTCTTGTTTGTGGCGGGAATTCCCATGAAATCGCCCTTATGAGTGCCGGAAATAATCCAGGCGACGGCCAGCTTTTCCTTTTCATCTACCATGTCTTCGACGGTGAAACGCAGATCGGGAAATGCGGTGATGAACAGCGTGACCTGACGTTTGTAAGCCTCGGGACCGACGGCAGAGCCAGAAACATTGGGGTCGTGGAGAGCGTGGCTGGGAGAGATGATTTCGTCCACTAGTTCGAGCCGGCGTTTGTTCCACACTTCTTCATAGAGGCGCCGAATGACGGCCTTGTTATCGGCTGGCATGAGGATTGTCCTCCTCCTCCGGATCCCTGCGATCCGGCAACCACGGAGATGGGCCTGCCTCGCAAAACGATAGGTAGAGAAACGGAAGGGGTGAGGCTCGCCAGAGCGTACTCCCAAGAGGATTGGTTTGCAATCGCCTCACTAAAGGTCCAGCCGACACTCTCAAGGACGGCGTGCCTGCCAACTTGTAGTGAAAAGAAGCGAAGCGCGGGAATCGAAGGAGATTGAGAAATGTGGAAGATCTCCGGAATCTCCCCGCACTTTTTCTAATGAGACGAAGCGCGCTCGATGCGAAATGTGAAACAGCCGGCCGTGGTGCTGTTGACCTGTAGATAGTCGACGTTGGGATGAGTGAGCAGTTTTTCGATGACCGGCTCGAACTTTCCATCCGAGACGTATTCTTGCGTGAGAAGGCGGCGGCCGCGGGCGTAGGCCTCGACGGTGCGCGGGCTCGCACGAAGCTCCTCGGGAAATCCGGCATCCTCCGAATAACGCGCGCAAGCGTCCGCGTGGACGTAGACGGGGCCGGGCTGCGGAAGTGATTCGACGCCAGCGAAGCGATCATAGGTAAAGAGAATTCTGCGGTCTTCTCCCACAACGAAGGTGCGCAGGCAGTGACGGCACGGAGCGTCGTCGGTGGCCACCTCGGCGTACGCGGGAAATCCATAAACGGGAGCACGAAGCGTCGCGCGGACCGCTTCCGCCACTTCGGTTGGGATGGCAACGATGCGAATGGGCAGCATGATTTTGTTCCTCACGTCCTTGGTTAAATTCAGAGCCGCAGTTACAAGCTCTGTACGTGGGTGATTGTGGAGGATGAGTGCGTCGCCGTTCTATCCGGTCTAAGCGATCAAATTCAGAAAAGAAAATAGCTGCCTAAAACGGGCTGTGGCTTCGCTTCGGAGATTTGAGATGACGCGGTTGGGCAAGAGCCCGCGGGATTTCCGCCGGTAGAATGCGATCGATGGTGGGGCCCCCCACCCCCTATGTTTTTCATAAGTGTTCATTCTAAGGGGTTTTAAGTTCTTTAGAATGAACACTTATAGAAGTGCGGATTCTAAAGGAGTTACGATGCCCACAAATAGTGCAACTTCTGAGCAAATCAGAGAGGGGTGGGTATCGCAGCAGTGTCAGGGATCGACGACAGATTTACCTGCGAAATAGGGTACCAGAGAAATAGGGGTTCGGCAAGTGGAATCCTCAAATTAGTGGAATTTGTTTCATCGCGGCAGAAGCACGGCAATCAACGGAAACAT
>JBGQDD010000350.1:0-4127 GCA_041495665.1 Candidatus Acidiferrum sp. | reverse complement strand
GTTCGTTTGGACCAAAACGGCCGACGAAATCCTCGCCAGCGTCGCCCGCTTTTGTAAACGTATTTCAGACTCAGGACACTAGCGAGGTATTTAGACCCTTTCCCGCAGGCTTGTCAAGCAGAAATAATGATATTCTAAAGAAAAATAATGATATTCTTGAACCCGGAAAAACGAAGGGGAGGGAGCCCTCACGGCTTGGGGACTGGGTCCAGAGACGCGCTTTATCCGTTTAAATGTAGGTCAGTGCCGTTCCGCGGGCGAAATCTCGCACCGGCACCGTGTGTCGAAAGCTTGCCTGTCAAGACCCAAGTTGAGCTAGAATCGCGGCTTACGGGACGTCGGGTGAACCTGGTTGACTGCGCTCTCGCTTTTGAGCACACCATTTCCCATATCCCAATTTTGGAAGATTCGCGGAGCACCTGTAAATGACGACGACGCCGAGAAAGAAGCCGGGCCCTCGCAATGAGGACAAGGTAACACTCAAGACCATTGCGGAGCATCTAGGGCTGACCCCGGGAACAGTTTCAGCCGCCCTGAACAACTCTCCTGCGGCGCGTTCCATTCCCGCGCGTACAAAAAATCGCATCATCGAAGCCGCGCAAGCTCTCAACTACCGGCCTAACTTTTTTGCCCGCACCCTGCGATTGAAGAGAACCTATACGATTGGCGTGATCGCCGAAGAAATCGGCGACGCGTATGGCGCAATGGTGATCAGCGGCATCGAAGAATATCTGCGCCAGAACAACTATTTTTTCTTAACCGTGATTCACCGTCATGATCCGAAGCTTTTGCAAACCTACGCGCAGATGCTTTTGACGCGAGGCGTGGAAGGCTTCATCACCATCGATACGTCCCTCACGGAGAAGCTTGCTCTGCCTACTGTTGCGGTGGCAGGCCATGCGCGCCTCGAAGGCTTGACCAACATCGTCCTGGATCACAAGCGTGCCGCGCGGCTGGCCCTCGAACATCTTCGTGATCTCGGTCACGAGGAAATCGCCTTTATTAGAGGCCAGATTCTCAGTTCGGATTCCGCTGTGCGCTGGAACGCGATCTGCGAGGTGGCCCAGCAGCTCGGCATTCGCATTCGCCCCGAGCTGACCATCCAATTGGAGGGCACCGATTCGACGCCCGCTATTGGATATCCCGTCGCCAAGCAACTCCTGGCCAGGAAGCATCCATTCACAGCGCTTTTTGCTTACAACGATATTTCGGCCATCGGCTCGATCTGGGCCTTCCGCGAAGCGGGCCTGCGTGTGCCGGAAGATATTTCGATTGTCGGCTTCGATGATATTCCCGGAGCGGCGTTCGCCAATCCCGCACTGACCACGGTGCGGCAGCCACTTCAGAAGATGGGGCAAATCGCGGCGCAAACCGTCGTCGATCTAATTGAAGGGCGGGGAGAATATGTGCCGGAGATCGCCATCGGGCCCGAGTTCGTGATTCGCCAGTCCACCGGACCCGCCCCCATCCGTCAGCTACGGAACATCGCGGCGGGCTCTAGTCACTTGCAAGAGGGCTATCCAGCCGAATAACTCCTTGGGCCGCCTGTTACTCCCACTTCCCGGTTCCCTCAACAAGTGTAATGTGGCGATCCACGGGCAGATTCGTGAATCTCTCCACGGCACCGCTGGGTTGAGGCCACTTCACTTCCAGGCAATCGATCTTCGCGCGTTTCCCGATTCCCAGCACCAGGCGGTGATCATGCGAAGAGAGGAAACTCCCCCCGCGAACTGGGCTGGACTCCCTCGCAGGTCGTCAGAGAAGGCCTGCGCGTTTTGGAAGCACGCTATCTGCGCAGGAAGAAGCGCGGGGTCATCGGTCTGGGAAGATTTTCTTCCGGCGTACCCGATCTGGGCTCCAACAAGAAACACCTGCGCGGCTTCGGTCGGTGAAACCGGTTCTGCTCGATACCAGCGTGCTCGTTGCCCTTCTGGACCGCAACGAAAAGTTTCACCAGGCCTGTGCCGTGGCGGTCCGGGAACTAGAAGCGCCGCTGATCACTTGTGAAGCGGTGATTACCGAGAGTTGCTACTTGCTGCGCAATCTAGCCGGAGCGCCGGAAGCCGTGATCGAAAACATCACCGCCGGAATTTTCCAAGTCCCTTTTCAGCTTTCACAGGAAGCAGCCGGCGCAAAGCAGGTCCTGCGAAAGTATCGCGATCGCAAGATCGATCTCGCTGATGCCTGCCTGATCCGTTTAGCCGATGAATTTGAAACTCCCGATATTTTGACTCTGGACCGTGACTTTGCGATCTATCGTTGGAGCAAGAACAAGCCCTTTCGCATATTGCCGGGCCTGTAGAGGCGGCGACATTTATCCCGATCCGGTCGGGACGCCGCCATCTTCTGCTCTTAGCCTTTGTGCCATAGCCGAAGGGAGCCTGCCGCAGACAGGTGGCCGCCCTTCGATCCCCAAAGACACCTGTGGGCGGCCCATCCTTTCTGCGGTTTCTGCAGAAAGGATGGGATTGCTTTTCGCTAGCCTCTTTGTTTTTATTGGTTTGCTCCAGCAACGCTTCCGGCCCAAATGACCGCGAGAAAAAATCCGCCTGCCAAAATTGCCGAAGCCGGCAAAGAACATAATCTTTTATGGCGATCCTTTGCCGGCTTGGGACCCGGACTAATCACCGGCGCGGCCGACGATGATCCGTCGGGAATCTCAACCTATTCCGTCGCTGGAGCAGCCTACGGATACGCCACGCTGTGGATCGCGCTGCTCACGTTTCCGCTGATGGCCGCGATCCAGTTGATGTGCGCACGGCTGGGCATGGTTACGGGGCGCGGGCTGGCAGCCGCCGTGCGGATTTATTATCCACGCTGGGTGCTCTGGGGAGCCTGCTCCATTCTCGTCGTCGCTAACATCATCAACATCTGTGCTGACCTCGGTGGTATGGCGGAGGCCACGCAACTCATCACCGGGATTCCATCACTCGTCTGGATTCCATTCTATGCGTTCTTCATTATTGGGCTGTTGTTTTGGACTTCCTACAAGTTGATCGCGAAGATTTTCAAGTGGTTGACGCTCGTGTTGTTCGCCTACGTGTTGGCTTCGTTTTATGCCCACGTCGATTGGAGGCACGCGCTGGCGGTGACCTTCGTGCCCCATCTGGAGTGGTCACGCGGATTCCTGGCGGTGCTGGTGGCCATTCTGGGCACCACGATTTCTCCTTATCTGTTCTTTTGGCAGGCCGCCGAGGAGGTTGAAGAAGAGCGTGCCAAGGGCCGAACCCTCGCGCAGAGCAAGGTTGCGACCACCGGGGAGTTAAGAACTGCGCGCGCTGACACCGTCGCCGGTATGTTTTTTTCGAACTTCATCATGTATTTCATCATTCTGACCACTGCCGCCACTCTACATACACATGGGCAGACCGACATCACCACGGCCCGGCAGGCCGCCGAGGCCCTGCGTCCACTTGCCGGCGATGGGGCCTACCTGCTCTTCACATTGGGTCTGATTGGCACGGGAATGTTGGGCGTGCCGGTCCTCGTGGGATCGTGCGCTTATGCCGTGGCGGAAGGAGCGGCGTGGCGTGGCTCCATGGCCGACAAACCAAGAAGCGCGCGCAAGTTCTACGCGGTGATGGCCGTTGCCATGGCATTGGGACTCGCGCTGAATTTCGCCGGCTTTAATGCGGTAAAAATGCTGTTCTGGTCGGCGGTAATCAATGGCCTCCTGGCACCGCCGCTGATCGTGCTCGTCATTCTCCTGACCAGCAGCCAAAAGGTCATGGGCAAGCGCGTGAATTCGCCCTTACTCAGGTATTTGGGCTGGGCCACCTTTGGTATCATGACCGCGGCAGCGGTCGGAATGCTCATCACATCCTGAGCCATTTCTCCGGGATCGCGCCCGGTGGTTCCTGCTTTTCTCTTCAAATACGGCGGCGAATTTGTCCGATTAATGCAAATGTGTTCTAGAACGGACAGACACGCGTCCTCGCCTCTTCTACCCTGATAGGCTAGTAGTCTCCAGAGTCAGGACATGGCGCGGCCAAAGAAGTGCCCGAGGAGAAAGAGATGAATTCTAATAGAAACAGTGAAACAGGTTCCGGCAGGACGATTCTCGTACTCGCTCTTCTGGTGCTTGTCGTGGTAGCGGTCTACTTTATCTCTACGCGAAATTCGTCTAT
>JBGQDD010000349.1:0-4140 GCA_041495665.1 Candidatus Acidiferrum sp. | reverse complement strand
GTCTCGACGGCATCGGCTTCTTAACCACTCCCGGCCAAACCATCGAAGTCCGCCGCCGCTGGCGCAAAGCCCGTTTCCGCGTTGTCTGGATCGGCCAGGTTGGCACCAGCGAATCCAATCACGTCGGCGTCTTCGGCCTGCAATCCGAAAAAGACATCTGGCACGTCGAACTCCCCAAAGTCGCCGCGGCCCCGCCTTCGCAGAGCCCCAAGCCTCCGAAAAAGTAATTTCTCCTCCCCAATCAGACCTTTCTTCGGTACACTGTGCGTGTCTACTATGTCCAAACTATCGCGCCGCAACGTTCTCAAGACCGTCCTCTCAGGAGCCACCATGGCTTCTCTCCCATCCGTCTCCTGGCCTCAGGGAGACGCGCCGCTCAAGCGCAAGGGCAATATCCGCCAGTCCGTTTCCCGCTGGTGCTATCAGAAGATTCCGCTCGACAAGCTCTGCGCCTACGCCGCCGAGATCGGTTTGAAGGCCGTCGACCTGCTCAATCCCGACGAATTCGAAGTGCCCGCGCGCTTCGGCCTGGTTTGCGCCATGGGTTACGCCGGTGGCGGCGAAATTGGCAGCGCCATGAACCGCGTCGAAAACCACGCCAGAATTGAAGAAGGCTTTCGCAAATTTATTCCGCTCGCCGCCAAAGCCGGCGTGGCCAACGTCATCACTTTTTCCGGCAACCGCGCTGGCATGTCCGACGAAGAGGGCGCCAAAAATACCATCGCCGGTCTCAACCGCGTCAAGAAAATCGCCGAGGACCACGGCGTCACCATCTGCATCGAGCTCCTTAACAGCAAGGTCGACCACCACGACTACATGTGCGACCACTCCGCTTGGGGTGTGCAGGTCGTCCAGGCTGTCAATTCGCCTCGCGTCAAGCTGCTCTTCGACATCTATCACATGCAAATCATGGAAGGAGACCTGGTCCGCACCATTCAGAAAAACATCGATTGGATCGCCCACTTCCACACCGGCGGCGTTCCCGGCCGCCACGAACTCGACGCCACCCAGGAAGTCCAATGGGACGGCGTCATGCGCGGCATCGCCGCCACCAACTTCCGCGGCTACGTCGCCCACGAATTCGTCCCTACGCGCGACCCCCTCACCTCCCTGCGCCAAGCCGTCGACCTCTGCGACGTCTAACCCCGTTCCGCGCCTTCTCGCGTTCTGTCTTTCGTAGCGCCGTCTTTCTATTGCTTTGCTTCTGAAGTGATGCTAAAATGTATCACATGCGAAAAGCCACTGTGCGCGACCTGCGCTACCGATTTTCCCTCGTGGAAGACCTTCTGGGCGAGGGCGAAGAGGTGCAAATTACCAAACGCAAGCGCGTCATCGCGCGCTTGCTGCCTGTTCAGCCTGCGGCGTCGCCTCGCCGCCCTGATTTTCTGGCGCGGCTGAAAAAGCTGTACCGCGGAAAGCCGCTGAAAGTGACTGCCGCCGAACTTTTGTCCTCGGAGCGAGGCCGCTTTTGAGCGCCTATGCGGACACCAGTTTCCTGGCGTCGCTCTACGTTTTGGACGGCAACTCGGCCCTGGCCGCCGCCAGAATGACGCGAGCCCAGCTTCCCCTGCTGCTCACCCCGCTCGGCGAACTCGAGCTGACCAACGCCGTCTCTCTCCGCCTTTTTCGCAAAGAGCTTTCTGCCTCTCAAGTAAAAGCCGCACTCACCTTGATCCGAAATGACCTCCAGGACGGCGTCCTGATGGTCAACGCTCTGACCGCAAGTGCCTTCGAACGGGCGAAGCAGATCGCACGCAGGCAAACGCCCCGTTTGGGTACTCGAACACTCGACGTGCTTCACGTTGCCTCCGCGCTCGTCCTGCAAGCGGACACCTTCTACAGTTTCGACGCCCGTCAAGCAAAACTAGCCGCCGCCGAAGGCCTCCTCGTTCCCTGACCAGCGCCCCGCCACCCAACCGTCATTTGCGTTGTTTGCATCCCGAATGGTTTTACGGGACCGAACGGAGCAAGCCGACGCTTTTTCTTCCCGCCTCGCTCCTGCGATCGCAGATTCCGATCCTGTCGGAAGGCGGTCGGCTTGCGGAGAGAGAAATCTCTCTTCCTCTGATTTCTGATTTCTGATTTCTGATTCCTAGTTTCACTCTTCTAGTTTCTCTCCCCCGCCTGGCGCACCTTTCTCTTCTCTGCGCTTTCTCTTCTCTGCGCTTTCTCTTCTCTGCGCTTTCTCTTCTCTGCGCTTTCTCTTCTCTACGCTTCCTCTGCGTCGGCGTTTACCCCGACCCGGTCGGGGCGTTATCTTTTTCTTCGATCTTCGCTCAATCCGACGTCGCGTGTCTCAGCCGCTCCCAGAAGTATTCCTTCCAACTCTCGGGCAATTCTTCCACTCGCAAGGCCCGACGCACCGCGCGGATCTCCGCCTCTCCATACCTTTTCATGACATAGAGACGGACAATCTCCGAAACCGTCACGGCGTTCGCCTCCTCCGCCATCACCTTCATCTCATCCCCCGCGCCCACTTCTCCCTCCCGCACCACCATCACGTAGAATCCCGTCCTCCCGCTCGCCAGAAACCGTTTCACCATGTCGTCGGACCCGAATCTCACGCCCAGTTTGTAGCAAGGCAGCCGCGGCTGCGTCACCACCACTTCCGCCGTGCCGATGGAAAATCGGTCTCCCAGATGCACGGACTCTTCCAGCAATCCCGGGCCGCCATCATCAATCGTAAAATTTTCTCCAAACATGCCCATCGGCAACTCCCGCCCAAGCACCTCTGCTCCATCGCGCATTTTTTGCGCGATGAACTCTCTCTTCCAGTAGTCGTAGTGCGCCAGCGAGTAGCAATAAACCGCCTTGTGCTCGCCCCCATGCACAGTCAGGTCCGCCTGACGGTCGCCGTCCAAATTAAGCTTTCGCAACGCCACGCGTCCGCCGACCGGCTCTTTGTAGATGGCCGTTGTCACCATTCTTCCATGCCACTTTACTTCGCGCGGCAATCCGGTGTTGACTGAAACCAGTTTCATCGTTCGTCTATCGTATTCCATAATCATGTGTTTGTGGCACGAGGCCATCGCGGCTCTTTATAGTTGCCTGTATGGAACAACAGACGGACGCGCAGCTCCTTTGCATTTGTGAATCGCGAGAAGACTTTTTACAGATTCCACTGCCAAGCCGCTCTCTGGACTAGGCCCTACTACGATTTCCAAATCAAGAACCTCATCTGGTTTCGCCAGCTCGAAACCGAAATACGGCACAGGCATCGTTTTTCCCGGTCTGATTCCCATTTGAGGATGCCTGTCAGATATTTCTCCAGTCACGATTCTCCACTCTCGCTCTTCTTCGAATGACGGATTCTTCAACACCGCCGCGAGAAAAACAAAATCGTGAATTATATCTAGTGACCACCTGTCGCTACCATCTTCCGGGCGTTTCGTTTTGCATCTCGCGCGAGAAATCTCCAACAATTTCCTAACCAGCTGCTGTTGTTTTGCTGGGTCGTAAATGCAACGAGCAAGAAAACAGGACTGGCGAAGTGCAGCGTCCATCAGTTGCGCAGCATTGAACCCAATACTGAAACCACTGCCACCCGGACTGTAGCCTCTCCATTGACTTAGTGAATCCCCATCTTCGGAGGAGCACGCAACGTGCATGGGAATCTTAGGGGTCGAGTCCAGTCCCCTGTGCAGCCCATTTAGGACACGCAAAACTTCGGGCAGCTCAGTGTTGGCTCCCGCTTCCTTAATCGCCCCTTCGATAGTTTCTTTCCAGAGGTCAAGCGTGTGGACAAATTCTCTTGAGTCGTTGAGGAATTGAATTCGTGTGCTCCAGATGGTCTTACTCTTGAGAATCCCAAGTAGGCCAGACTGTGACGTGTAGTGATAGAGACGCGATGGCGGAGAACCCACATCTTGTAAAACGAAATCGCTAATCCAAGGCAATTGGGCAAATTCAGGCTACCACGAAAGGGCAGGTGGGCGGACGGGTGGGCCAGGCTTTTGAATCGGGTGGCGCACCCTTTGGGGTTTGCTTTTTCAAAGGGTGCGGTTTTTGACTCTGTTTTCTCCCTGCTTGACACGCATGCTCAGCGCGCGCGATCGATTCCTTAAGAATCGCAGCCGGGGCCGCGAGCCGACCCGCACTCTTTCCACAGCTTTTCCCAATTCCAGATCCCGGACGCCACCT
>JBGQDD010000348.1:0-4143 GCA_041495665.1 Candidatus Acidiferrum sp. | reverse complement strand
CAAGTCCTTGATGGCCTTATCCAGCAAAGAACGCTCGATTTTGCCGTCCACGAAAAGCTCATGCAGCGTGGCCAGCGTGATGAAGCGAGAGTCGACCTCGAAGAAGTCGCGCAAGGCCGCGCGCCCCTCGCTGCGCCCGAACCCATCGGTGCCGAGCGACGCCAGCCGCCGCGGCATCCATTTGCTGATCATATTGGGCAAAGTCTTCAAATAGTCGGAAGCCGCGACCAGCACTCCAGGCGCGTCCACGAGGCATTTGGTGAGATAGGGCACGCGCGCCTTTTCGCCCGCGTGCAAACGGTTCCAGCGCTCGGTCTCGTTGCCATCGTTATAGAGTTCCTTGTAACTGGTCACGCTCCAGACATCGGCGGCCACGCCGTACTTGGTTTCGAGAATCTCCTGCGCTCGAAGCGCTTCGTTGAGAATCGCGCCGCTTCCAAACAATTGCGCTCGCAGCTTCGCCTTTGGATTTGCCGCGGACCGGAAGCGGTACATCCCCCGCAGGATCCCGTCCTTCACGTTACCCGGCATCGGCGGCATGGCGTACGGTTCATTCATGACGGTGATGTAGTAGAAGACGTTTTCGCAGTCTTTGTACATGCGGCGAATACCGTCTTGAATGATGACCGCGATTTCATACGCAAACGCGGGGTCATAGGCTTTTATGTTCGGAACCGGCAGCGCGAGGACCTGGCTGTTACCGTCCTGGTGCTGGAGGCCTTCGCCGGAGAGCGTCGTGCGTCCCGACGTGCCGCCGAGCAGGAAGCCGCGCGTGCGCATATCGGCGGCGGCCCAGATGAAGTCCGCAATGCGCTGGAAACCGAACATCGAGTAGTAGATGAAGAACGGAATCGTGTTGATGCCGTGGGTGGCGTACGCGGACCCCGCGGCAATAAAAGATGCCATCGAGCCGGCTTCGGTAATGCCTTCTTCGAGAATCTGCCCGTCCTTTGCTTCTTTGTAATAAAGCAGGGTGTTTACGTCGACAGGCTCATACTTCTGGCCGACGCTGGAATAAATGCCCGCGGACCGGAACAGCGATTCCATGCCGAAGGTGCGGGCTTCGTCCGGAACGATGGGCACGATGAGCTTGCCGATCTCCGCATCCTTGAGCATCTTGCGAAGCATGCCCACGAAGGCCATGGTCGTGGAAACTTCCCTGCCATCGCTGCCTTCCAGGAATTCCTTGAAGAGTTCGTCGTGGTCGGCAACCAAGGGCTTCGAACGAATGCTGCGCTTGGGAACGTAGCCGCCCAGCGCTTCGCGCCGCGCACGAAGATACTGAATTTCGACACTGTCCTCGGGCGGCCGGTAAAACGGAACTTCGATGCAATCTTCGTCGTTCAGAGGAATGCCAAAGCGCGAGCGGAACTCGCGCAGCTCGTCTTCGTTGAGTTTCTTCTGCTGGTGCGTGATGTTCTTGCCTTCGCCCGCTTCGCCAAGCCCGTAGCCTTTGATGGTGCGCGCGAGAATGACCGTCGGCGAGCCTTTGTGCTCCACGGCTGCTTTGTAAGCGGCATAGACTTTCCGCGGATCGTGCCCGCCGAGGCGCAGCCGCCGCAAACTCTCATCGGACATCGGCTCGACGAGTTTCAGCAGCCGCTCGTCCTGCCCGAAGAAGTGCTCGCGCACATAAGTGCCAGAGGAAACGACCAGCTTCTGGTACTCGCCATCAACGGTCTTCCCCATGCGCTCGACCAGCAGACCTTCCGTATCGCGTTCAAAGATGGGGTCCCACTCGCTTCCCCATAAAACCTTGATCACGTTCCAGCGCGCGCCGCGGAACGCGGATTCGAGTTCCTGGATGATCTGCCCATTGCCGCGCACCGGGCCGTCGAGGCGTTGCAAATTGCAGTTGACGACAAAAATCAGATTGTCGAGCTTCTCGCGCGAAGCCAGCGTGATCGCTCCGAGCGATTCCGGTTCGTCGGTTTCGCCGTCACCCAGGAAGGCCCACACCTTCGCGTCCGTGACCGGCTTCATGCCACGATCCTCGAGATAACGGTTGAAACGCGCCTGATAAATGGCCATCAGCGGGCTCAGTCCCATGGAAACCGTCGGAAATTCCCAGAAATCAGGCATCAGCCATGGATGCGGATAAGAAGAAAGCCCTCCGCCGGGCTTCAGCTCGCGGCGAAAATTCTCGAGCTTCTGCGCGCTGAGGCGGCCTTCCAGAAACGCGCGGGCGTACATCCCCGGCGAAGCGTGCCCTTGAAAATAAACCGTGTCGCCCTCGAAATCTTCGGTGCGCGCGCGGAAGAAATGATTGAAACCCACTTCGTAGAGCGTGGCCGCCGAAGCGTACGTGGAAATGTGACCACCGATGTTGTGCTCCACGCGGTTCGCGCGCACCACCATGGCCAGCGCGTTCCAGCGGATAAGGCTCTTGATGCGGCGCTCCAGTTCCTGGTCGCCGGGAAAAAGGGGCTGCAAACGCACGGGAATCGTGTTCGCGTAAGGGGTATTGGCGCTGAACGGCAGGTCGATGCCGTTGACCGTGGCGTGCGCGCGCAGCCGCTCGAGGATTTCCGCGGCCACCTCGGGTCCACTGGATTCCAGAACGGAATCCAGCGACTCGAGCCATTCCTGAATCTCCACGTCTTCCATGCCATGCGGCTGGGTCGATATTTCGTTTTCCATAACTTCGGTCGGTCCCTCGTCTTTTAATTTGCCGGATGTCCCGCGCCAGGCGCGGCGGATTTATGCAAGCGATTAGCAGAATAGAATACACCGCGGAGCGATTCTCTGCACGGCCTGCTGGAAGAATTCTTCAGCGATGCTGAAGAGCAGCGTTCATTTGGCCCGCTTTCGCCTGGCCATCACAACGTGCGGCCACCATCGAGGACGAGGACTTGTCCCGTGATAAATTTCGATTGCGCGAGAAACAATACTGCGTCGCCGATGTCGGACGGTTTGCCAGTGCGATGAAGCGGGGCGCGCTTGATGAAGTCCTCTTCCCATTCAGGTGGGTCGCCGGGCATCGTGATGGTGCCCGGGGCGATGGCGTTCACGCGGACTTCCGGCGCCAGCGCCTTCGCCAATACTTTCGTCAGCATCACCACACCGGCTTTTGAAACAGAGTGCGCAATATATCCGGGCCAGCCGAGGAGCCCGCCGGTATCCGCAAAATTGATGATCGTCCCGTTAGTTCGCCGCAGCAGCGGCGCCGCCGCTTGCGCGCAAAAAAATGGCGCACGCAGGTTGGTATCGAGTGAAGCGTCCCAGATTTCATCCGTCGTGGAAACGATGCTCGCAGGAAGGAAATTGGCAGCGCTGTTGACCAGGATATCGAGCCGGCCGAATTGTTTTGCAGCTTCATCAAAGAGCCGCTTGATGTCCGCGACGCTGCTTAAATCGGCAGCGATCGCGAATCCGCTCCGCCCGAGTTTCTCGATCTCGCCGACCGCCGACTGCGCGTCCGGCGCTGAAGAACGGTAGTGGATGACGACGTCAGCGCCCTCTTCCGCCAGTCGCAGCGCCACCGCTCGCCCCAGGCGCTTTCCAGACCCGGTGACAAGAGCCACGCGCCCTTGCAACGACTCCCCCGATTTTTTGCCGGATCCCATCATCTTCGAGCCTGAAACCGTAGCACATTCCCGGAGGACAGGCATTCCTGCCTGCCCTCTTTCTTACCTGACCAACTTTACGGAAGACAGACAAGAATGTCTGTCCTACCCTACAATCATCCTACTCAGGAGGACGAATGAATCTCGATCTATTGGCAATCGCCGCGCATCCCGACGACGCGGAACTTACCTGCGGCGGCACGCTGCTAAAAATGGCGCAGCGCGGATACAAAACCGGAATCCTTGATTTGACAGCAGGCGAAATGGGAACGCGCGGCACGCCGGAGACGCGCGCGAAAGAGGCTGCGCGCGCGGCGAAATTGCTCGCCGTAAAGTGGCGCGGCACGCTCGGGGTGCCCGATTCAGACGTTCAGCCCAGCCGCCAGCACAAATTGCGACTCGCCGCGTTGATCCGTCAGCTCCGTCCGAAAACCGTCATCCTTCCCTACTGGGAAGCCCGGCATCCCGACCATTACCATGCCTCGACTCTCGGCTATGAGGGGTGCTTCCTGGCGGGACTGAAACAACTGCCCATCGAAGGCGAACCGTACCGCCCGTTCAAGATTCTCTATTCGAT
>JBGQDD010000347.1:0-4148 GCA_041495665.1 Candidatus Acidiferrum sp. | reverse complement strand
GTGTCTTAGCTCCATAATTCTGTCACCCCCTAACGGCAACGTGAAAATGTCACCCCATGAACAGGGAGACATTTACATTGAGTCAGAAAGAGTTGCAACGCGTGGCGGTCATTTCATCGTGTTTGAAGGGGAACCTGGCGTGTGACAGAGCCGCGGAGCTGCTCGACCTTACGCCTCGGCACATCAAACGCCTCAAAGCCCGCTACCGGCAGGGCAGCGCAGCGGCTCTGGCTCACGCCAGTCGCGGCCGGCCCAGCCATCGCCGCCTCCCCGAGCGCGTCCGCGCCCGCATCCTCCAGCTGGCTCGCACGCGCTATGCCGGCTTCAACGATCACCATCTCTGCGAGAAGCTGGTCGAGCGCGAGGGCTTTTCGCTCAGTCGCGAAACACTGCGCCGGTTGTTGCGCCAGCAGGGCCTGGGTTCACCGAAAAAGCGCCGTGCTCCCGCTCATCGCCAGCGCCGCGTGCGTTGCGCACGGCTCGGCGAACTCGTGCAACTCGATGGCAGCCCGCACGACTGGCTGGAAGGCCGCGGACCGCGGCTCACCGCTCTGGGCATGCAAGACGACGCCACCGGTAAAATCCTGGCGGCGCAGTTCTTTCCCTCGGAAACCACTCTCGGCTATCTCTGCTTGCTCCGCCACCTGCTGCGCCGTTACGGTGTGCCGCTGGCTTTTTATGGCGATCGCAGTGGCATCTTCGTCCGCAATGACGACTACTGGACCGTTGAAGAACAACTTGCGGGAAAACGCCGGCCCACGCAATTCGGCCGCGCCTTGGAACAACTGGGCGTCACCTTCATCGCCGCCAACAGCCCGCAGGCCAAAGGCCGCGTCGAGCGTCTCTGGGGCGTGCTGCAAGATCGCCTCACCAGCGAACTGCGGCTCGCCCATGCCCAGGACCTGGACTCCGCCAACGCCGTGCTCCGCAAGTTCATCGCCGACTACAACCGCCGTTTCGCACGGCAGCCTAGCGAAAACGAAACCGCCTGGCGCTCCGCTCCGGAAAGTCTCGAGCGCATCTGCTGCTTCGTCCACGAACGCATCGTCAGCAACGACAACATCGTGTAGTGGGAAGGCCGCCGCTTTCAAATCCCTCAGCAGGCTCGCCGTTTCAGCTTCGCCGGAGCCAAAGTGCAAATCTACCAAGCCCTCGATGGGCGCGTCTCGTTCTACTATGGCGACACTCGCCTGGAACACTCAGCCATACCAGGGGGGTGACAGTTTTATGTTGCCGTTAGGGTGACAGATTCACGTTGCTACAACACATGCTCGATATCTGTTCCGACGGAAGTGGAAAAGGGCAAATCTCCCGAGCGATTCTGGACAGTGACTGTAGTTGGCGTTTCGTCTTGAGCGCGAGCGGGGAGCGCGAATGCGACAAGGACTAGGGGCGCGCAGAGGAGCATTTGTCTCACAGTAGTCCTCTTAACCGGCAATGCTTTGCTGCGGAGTAGTTGTATTCTCAATTGAACTCTCCGTCCGCGACCCGTACGTCGCTGAGCACGCTAGTGAAATTCCAGTCATCCAGTTTTGATCCTGCCACGAAATGCGAAATGTGCATGGGAACCAGTACTCCCGCCACAGGCTGATAGTTGTCGTAGTACGTTTCCCATAAGGAGCGGTTTTCGATTGCATCCGGGGCGAATGCCCAATTGGCGGTCTTGACTACGCGAAGCGTCTTTGTGTCCAGATAGACGTGGAATTCAGAAATCAGCTGGTCCAACGGGTCGGATGAAGCGGCGTGAAAGATCACGTGATGTACCGAGGCAGCTGCCAGATTTTCCAGGCCGACGTACGAGACGCTGACATTCGTTCGGGCCACGTCGATGCTGCAAGCGTACGCGCTCAGATGTTCGGGGCGGAAGTAAGCCGTGGCGTGGGCGGCCAGATTTTTCCTCTGGCCGGAGATTAGAGAGAACCCGCGACCGTTATTAATCACGTGTGTCTGCCCGCCGCTTGTGGAGCTTATCTCAGTGCGGACCCGATCCGTCCCTTTGCTTTTCAATACGACGCTGGCTGACGGACTCTTCGGATTGGTGGGAGTAATTGTCCCTTCAGCGTAAATATCGGGAATGACGCCGGACGCACCCATGGATGAGCTGCACTGTGCCAGAAGCGAAAGAGACTGCGGATCTCTGGTCACGGTCACTTGGATGGCGGCGTCTGCCGTCGGCGTTTGTTGAGGGGAGGACTGGGCGGCAAGCAAAAAGAGTACAGCGAAGAACGAAGCTACTTGCATGGGGCCTCCCAAGAAGAACTAAGGTGGGAGGAGATTAGAAGGCGGGGTTATAGCTGTCAAGTCAATTGAATGTTGTTTTGTTGCGTGCTTGGTCCTATTACTTGCGTTTGGCACGAGGGCGGATGGAGGGCCAGCGGGCGAAGACGGAGGTGGTGAGGCCGCCGCGGGGGGTGAATTCGCCGCGGACGACGCACCACTCGGGGCGAACGGCGGCGACGATGTCGCGCAGCATTTTGTTGACGGCGTTTTCGTAGAAAATGCCCAGGCTGCGGTAGGCGAGGAGATACATTTTCAGGGCTTTGAGTTCGATGCAGTTCTTCTTCGGCATGTATTGAATGGTGATGGTGCCGAAGTCCGGGAGACCGGTCTTGGGGCAGACGGAGGAGTACTCGGGAAAGCGCGTGGTAATGACGTAGCCGGGAAATTGATTGGGCCAAGTTTCGAGCGCGGGCAATTTTGTTTGGATGCCGGCGCGGGCGTGTTTATCGGTGTAGTCGGGCATGAGTGCTCCTCAAACTTATTGTATCGCGACGAGGGGCCTTACCGAACGAAGACCGCCTCTTGCCGAGGAGTCTGCTCTGCGCCGTTGACGCAGCCGCATCGGCGATTGTCGAGTCCACTACAGCCCCTTGCCGACTGCCGCGCATTTCGCCTATGCTTTGCGGGGAGAGAGCCGATCGGAACCAGCCCGATAAGCTGCCCGGTTTGTCACAGTCCGAACAGCCGGCGTTCCAAGCGCCGGTCGGTGCTGGACTATCTTTTCAGTCTCGCGGGGATACTGCCGTGGCGCTGCGAATCCTGCGCAGTGCGATTTCACGCGCGCCTGATGCCGTTTCGCACTTTTTTATATGCGCATTGCGGAATTTGCGGCAACCTGGAATTGCAGCGCATCGCTGCCGAGCATGTGCCGGGCGTGACAGCAACTCTCGGGCGGATGCTTGGGCTCCCGGCGTTGCGCTGCGAACCCTGCCGGCACAAGTTTTTTTCCGTGCGACCGTTGCGACGTGAAGAGCCTGCGGTGACGGCCACGGAAAGCGAGTAGAGCCCGGCACCAAGTCCGTATCTCACCAGTCTCCGTATAACCTGTACGACACTTTAATTTTGTAGTACTCACTTCATCGTACCCTTTCCAGCACGGAGTAGCCTGCTTGCTCACGCCATCGGTCCATGCGAAAATAGCTTCTGTTTCAGTCGCGGATGAAAGCTCTTCTTCCCACGCAGCATGCCATGGCGATATCGTCTAAAGGTTAGGACGTAGCCCTCTCAAGGCTAAAATCCGGGTTCGACTCCCGGTATCGCTACCACTTCTAATTGGTGTTTTCATTCACGCTTGATCTTCAAGTGTCGAGAACCGCCCAATATTTCAATCTTACAACGACATGAACCGTCCCCGCTGGTGGCGGAGGAAGCGCGCCCGAAAAAATTTCGCCACTGCGCGAGATGGATCGTCGCACGGACCTGCCATCGCGCGAATAGGCGGAGCGTCAGATGCAATTTCTTTGATTCTTTGCATCAGGTCTTTCGATTGACGGTCGGAAGAGTCACGCGATACCCTATGGCCGGCTCGGCGCGTTCCTTGTCGGCCAAGAGTTGCCCCGAGCTTGAGTCTTATCCTATTTTGAGGAGATCCATGTCGAACGAACTGCGTAATTTTCTAGCCCTTTCCTATGACGAGCTGGAGCAATTGAATCTGAAGGCCAAGGAGCAACGTCAGAAACGAGTTGACGCGCACAAAATTCAAGAGGAACGCATCAAGTATTTGACGGATGAGAAGCGCATCAAGGCTGTGACGGTGCTCTTCAGCGACCTCGAAGGCCGCTTGCACATGCTGGACTATGACAAGAAGTTTCTCATCAAGAGCTGGGACAATCTGACGTTCGACGGCTCCTCGATCCGCGGCTTCACCG
>JBGQDD010000346.1:0-4155 GCA_041495665.1 Candidatus Acidiferrum sp. | reverse complement strand
GCCCGGTAAATACTCGCGGCCGTCCCAAAGCGCACCTGGAATCCGTCCAGAAGTTGGTGGGGTGATTTCAATGCCGGCTATTATCCCAGATTTGCATTGCGTTCAGCCTGAGAATTTGCGAGGGAAGACCGGGGAGTCACGGGCACCTGGGGAGTTGAACTTGGATAGGGTACCCTGCTGTTGTTTATAGCCCCCGCAAGACATGCAGGACTGGGAACATTCCGGACACGATCAACACCAGAACGCACCGCTTAGGTAGCCTGCTCATGAAATCCCCCAACTACTTGATCTGGTTTCTATGCCTGATATGCTGTGCTCCGAGCGGATGAGACTCTAGATCACAGCTTGCAGCCGCAAGAATCCGATTGTCCCGTGGGCCATCCGAGCGTGCCGCGATTTCCTGGAGAAAACCTGTATGAAAAACCGGCCAATACATTTTTCACGAAGCCTCTCGTTTTCCAGATGGCCCTGTCTTCCAGTTCTCTTGTTGCTCTTCGCCTCTCCTGCTTGGGCTCAAACCAAGGCCCCGCGTACTGTGGGCGTGCAAACTGTTTCCGAGCAGCGCACCGAGCTTCAACTCCAAGCCGCGCGGCAGAATCCGCTTCAGCTTCGCCATTTTCTCCTGGGCATGCCGAAGGGCGCTGATTTGCACAATCATCTGAGCGGCGCGGTTTACGCGGAATCCTGGATTCGCGCCGCAGCCGAAGATCATTTGTGCGTCGATCTTGCCAAGCTCGCTTTCGCGAAGCCACAACCCACGTCAAGCAATGGAGCGGAGCAAGCTGCGTGCGGAGCCGGTAAAGTCCCGGCGGCCGACGCTTACAAAGACCAGCATCTCTTTGACGCGCTCGTGGATGCTTTCTCCATGCGCGGCTTCGTGCCTTCGCCGGGGGTGACCGGGCACGATCACTTCTTCGATACTTTTTCGAAATTCGGGGGTACCGATCATCGCCACCTCGGCGAGTGGATCGACGAGGTGGCCTCGCGCGCGGCGGCGCAGAATGAACAATACCTCGAGCTGATGCACACGCCGGACTTCAGTCACACCGCTGCCATCGCCAAAGAACTCAGCTGGCGCGACAATTTCAGTCAGTTGCGCGAGGATTTGTTAGCTCACGGGCTGCGCGACGACGTGGCCCTTGCTAAAACGAGCCTCGACCAGGCCGAAGCTCTCCGCCGGAAGCGTGAACACTGCGGACAACCGGACGCAGCTTCCGCCTGCCTTGTCCAGGTCCGCTATCTCTGCCAGGTTCTGCGCGGTTTCTCCAAGGAGCAGGTCTTTGCGCAAACGCTGCTCTGCTTCGAGACGGCTGCGGCTGATCCGCGATTCGTGGGCATCAATCTGGTGATGCCCGAGGACGGGTACACGGCCATGACCGACTACGCGCTGCACATGCGCATCGTCGGCTTCCTTCATGCGTTATATCCGAAGACCCACTTGAGTTTGCACGCGGGCGAGCTTGCGCCGGGCTTTGTTCCGTACGAGGGGCTCTGTTGCCACATTCGCCTGGCCGTCGAGCAGGCTCAGGCGGAGCGTATCGGTCACGGTGTCGACATCATGTACGAGAATAATCCTCACGCGCTTTTGAAAGAGATGGCCGCGAATCACGTGATGGTGGAAATCAGCCTGACAAGCAATGACGTGATTCTCGGGGTGAGCGGCAAAGATCATCCCTTCTCGCTTTACCGGATGTTCGGCGTCCCGGTGGCGCTTTCAACAGACGATGAGGGCGTGTCGCGCATCGACCTGACGCACGAATACGTCCGCGCCGTCCAGACCTACGATCTCCACTACGCGGACCTCAAGCGGATGGTGCGCACCAGCCTGGAGCACAGCTTTTTGCGCGGCGCTAGTTTGTGGAGCGCGCCGGATGCCTTCACTCGCGTCGTTCCCGTTTGCTCGGAGGATTCGCCGGGTGCAGACAAGTTTTCTTCGCGCTGCGCCGATTTTCTCGGGTCCAACGAAAAAGCCGGCCAGCAATGGGAACTCGAGCGGCGTTTCCGCGCATTTGAAGCGGGATTGTGACGACCATCTCTCTCCCGGCGGTTCCTCTTCCGCAGTTTCGTGGGGAGACCGAGAATTACTAAGTTCAAGGTCCGGCAGCGACCTGCGGTTGACACAATGTTGCGGGAAGGCTAGGCTTTCGGGCGAGGGAGAAGCTCAAAACGAAAATCTCGGATTACTCTACTTGCCGGCCAAGATTCATCACCCAGCCATGAAAAATCACAAGCTCCTCCTTTGGTCTCTGACTGTTGCGCTGTGTGGATTCCTTTTTGGATTGGATACCGCCGTAATCTCGGGCGCAGAACAGACGATTCAGAAGCTCTGGCATTTGAACAATATTACGCATGGCCTGGCCGTATCCATGGCCTTGTATGGCACCGTGCTGGGAGCCATGTTCGGAGGTTTCTTCGCCGACAAACTCGGGCGCAAGAAGAGTTTGTTTTGGATCGGCTCTCTGTTCTTGATCTCCGCCCTGGGCTCAGCTCTGTCGCAAGACATCTACGTATTTATGGCTTTCCGATTGATCGGCGGACTCTGCATTGGGGCATCTTCCGTGGTCTCGCCGCTGTACATTTCTGAAATCGCGCCGGCGGCGAAAAGAGGACTGCTAGTAGCGTTGTTCCAATTCAATATCGTTTTCGGAATCTTGATCGCATACGTTTCGAACTATCTCTTGCAAAGGACGAATAGCCCCAACGACTGGCGCTGGATGCTGGGCATTGTTGGAATCCCCTCTCTGATTTTCACTATTCTCACATTGTTGATTTCCGAGAGTCCGCGTTGGCTGGCGTTAAAGCGGGACGACCTGGTAAGCGCGAGAGCCGTGCTAACCGAGATCGACCCCGCGGCCGCGGACGCGACGTTGGCTTCGATTCTGGCTTCAAGAGACAGAGCCCAGGCCAGTCCGAGCAAGGCGTTCTTTTCCGCCCATTACCGCTGGCCCATTCTCCTGGCGTTTTTGCTGGCTTTTTTCAATCAGATGTCAGGCATCAACGCCATCATTTACTACGCGCCTCGTGTTTTTGAAATGACGGGGTTGAGCAAATCCAGCGCACTTCTTTCCACGGCGGGCATCGGATTGGTGAATCTCGTTTTTACCATGCTGGGATTGTCGCTGATTGACCGTTTCGGGCGCAGGGTGCTGATGTACATCGGTTCGATTGGCTATATCGTTTCCCTGGGGCTCATTGCACTGGCTTTCTACCGCAATTCGTTCGGTGGGATGACGATGCTGGTGTTTGCGTTCATCGCCTCGCACGCGGTGGGGCAAGGCGCGGTGATTTGGGTCTTCATTGGCGAAATTTTTCCCAACGAAGTCCGCGCCTCGGGGCAGTCGTTCGGTTGCTTCACGCACTGGACCTTTGCAGCCATCATTGCGAATATATTCCCCGCATTGGCTGGCCGTTTCGGCGGCGCTCCGATCTTCGCCTTCTTCTGCGCCATGATGGTATTGCAGCTCCTGTATGTGATGTTCATGATGCCCGAAACCAAGGGAATCGCCCTGGAAGACATGGACGCGCAACTCGCTCATTAGTTCCGTGACGAGAATAATTCAAGTATTGGCGGGCGCAGAGCATTCCAAAGCTATTGGCAGCGCGGATCGCGCTCAGGGCCGATGCCAGTACATTTCCCAACCCAGGTAGCGGCTTGCGGCTTCATGGACGGCGGACGCGACCGAGGAGAAGTTTGCGGCCACGTGATGCTCGAAACCGCGTTCGCAGATAAAGCGCAGAAGTTTCTGCAAGTGAGGAATGTGCACGACGCCGGCGCCGCCGAAGGTTTCCAGCGAATCGTCGGTGAAGCTTCCTTCGCCGACGTAGCCACGGATCTTTCCTTCACGATCATTCGTCGAGACGCGCGCAAAACTCATCGGACCGGCCTTGACTCTTCCCACGCAGGTGCCAAACGTGTTTTCCTTGCCCACTGTCCCGGCGATGATCTCCTGGAAATCCATGCGTACATCCTGAAAGAAATGCTTGGGAAGATTGCTGCAATGAAAACAGACGGCCTTGTCGGGATCGTCCGCGTAGTTGTTATTCCAGTCGAGCAGCGCGCTGGGCGTTTCGGAAGCCAGTTGAAGCGCGTGCATGCCGACTACGCCAGCAATATCGACCTCGCAGGCGCTCGACATGCCTTCGTTGCTCATCATG
>JBGQDD010000345.1:0-4161 GCA_041495665.1 Candidatus Acidiferrum sp. | reverse complement strand
CTTCGCGAAGCCCGGCGACGAGCTCGCCGTTTCGCAGCAGAACCGCACTCTGCACCGCAATTTTCAAGGCTACACCACCAAAGCGGGCGCCGACCTCTACGGCATGGGCATCACCGCCATCAGCGGCATCCAAGACGCCTACGCGCAAAACTATCGCGACATTCCTTCCTGGGAAAAGGCCGTCGCCGAACGCGGCCTTGCAACCATGCGCGGTTATCAGCTTTCGGACGAGGATCGTCTGCGCCGCACGGTTATCAGCCGCCTGTTGTGCCATACCATCGTGATCAAGGACGAGATTTCACGCGAATTCGGCATCGATTTTGACCGGCATTTCTCGGAAGAGCTGCGCCGCCTCGAACCATCCCGCCAGGATGGTCTCGTGCTTCTCGAAAACGGCGAAATCCGCGCCACCTGGCTCGGCCGCATTTTCATTCGCAATCTGGCCATGGTTTTCGATCCGTATCTCGAAAAACAGCAGCTCGTCGCCAAGCCGCTCTTTTCGAAAACTCTCTGATCCTGCGAGGATGCTCACATCTCCGTGACCCGACAAGTCCCAGCACTGGTGGTCGGCGGCGGCATCTCCGGCCTCGTCTGCGCCTACGCCCTGCGCAAAGCCGGCATCGACGCCTATCTAGTCGAGGCCTCTCCGCGTCCCGGTGGTGTCATCAACTCCGTCACTCGCGACGGCTTCCTGTTGGAATTGGGCCCGCAAAGTTTCAGCGGTACGCTTGCGCTCCGCGCGCTATGCGAAGACCTCGGCATTTCTGATCGAGTGGTTCACGCACCGCCACACGCACCGCGCTACGTCTTGATCGACGGCCAACTTTGGCCCGTGCCCATGAATCCTCCCGCGTTTTTCATGAGTTCGCTGATCGATAGCTCGACGAAATGGGCACTCCTGCGCGACATCTTCGGAAAAAGTATTCCTCCCGATGCTGACGAATCCGTCGCCGCCTTCGTCCGCAGAAAATTCTCCCCGCAGCTTCTCGATCGCCTGGTGGGTCCCTTCGTTTCCGGGATTTACGCGGGAGATCCTGAGCGGCTCAGCGTTCGAAGCGCTTTCCCGCAACTCTACGAAGCCGAAAAGGCTGCCCGCAGTATCGTTCGGGGCATGCTGCGCCTCGCAAAATCCAAGAAAGGCCCTCGGGAGCGTCCCACCCTGCAAACCTTTCGCGAAGGCAACGAAACGCTCGTCCGCGCCCTGGCGAATAAACTGGGCTCTGCGCTCCTTACCGAAACAAAAGTTGCAGAGATCTCTCGCCAAAATGAAGGCTCGTTCGATGTCCGTCTAGAAAACCGCGACGCAGGCGAATCTGTCTCCACCAAATCCTTGATCCTGGCTACTCCCACGGACGTCACGGGGAGGCTTCTTTCCCGTCTCGATTCGTCATTCGAAACACTCTTGAGTTCCATCGAGTACGTCCCCGTCGCTGTAGTCTCCTTGGGTTATCGCAAACAAGATGTCGGGCACTCCCTGAATGGCTTCGGCTTCCTTGTGCCGCGCTCCGCCGGCCTCCGCGTTCTCGGCTCCGTCTGGAACTCCTCCCTTTTCCCCGGCCGCGCTCCCCAAGGACACGCTCTGCTGACCAGCTTCGTCGGCGGAGCAACCGACCCAGATGCCCCAAGGTTGAAGCCGGAAGAACTGGCAGGTCTCGTACACCGCGAGATCTCCGCTCTCCTCTCCATGAAAAAGGAACCCGTCTTTTCAAATGTCACGATTTGGCCACGCGCCCTTCCGCAGTACAATCTCGGTCACGGCGACCGCTTGGCGGCAATCGCAAAGGGTTGCTCGCGCTTCCCGGGCCTCTGGTTGACGGGCAATTATCTGCTCGGGCCCGCCATCGGTTCATGCGTCGATCAAGCCTTCGCGGTAGCTGAAGAACTACGCAAGAATCTCTCCGCATAAAGCTTCTGTCTCACCCAGTTCCAAAATCATGCCGTATTTGGAATTTAGAACTTACTACTGAGAACTAACTACTCTCCATATCGCAGCGCCAGCCGCGTCTTGCGCCGCGCGGCCGCCGCGCGGAATCGCCGGCGTTCCTCCGCTGTCTTCAATATCAGCGGAGGAACCTCTTTCGGCTTCCTCGTGTGCTCGTCGATCGCCACAAAGGTCACGTAAGCCGTCGTCGTATGCTTGCGTTCCCCAGTCAGCACGTTTTCGGAATAGACTTCCACACCCACCTCCATCGAAGTGTGGAAGACTCGGTTAACCTGGGATTCGAGGGTGACGATTTCGCCCAAATTCACCGGGTTTCGAAAATCGATGTAGTCCACCGACGCTGTCACCACATAGCTATTCGAGTGCCGATGCGCAGCTATGGCCGCAGCAACGTCCACCAGGTGCATTACATGCCCGCCCAGCAACTTTCCCAGCGGATTCGTCTGTGCTGGAAGCACGACCTCTGCCATCTCCGAGCGCGAGGCCCTTACCGGCTTCCCCGGCAGCTTGATTCCCTGCTCTTGATTCTCTCTGCTTTTCCGCTTCATTCGCGCCTCTTGCCCCAGCGCGATTTTGGACTCCGCTGGCGCTACCCGTATAATACGAGACGACCCAATGCCAGAACAAAAGAAAACCCGCCGGCAGATGCTAGAAGAGTTCGTTTCCAAGAAGCCCGATGATGCTTTCTCTCGCTACGGCTTGGCCATGGAGTGCATGAACACTGGCGACCCCTCCGCCGCCGACACTCATTTCAGAGCGCTCCTGGAGCGCAATCCGGATTACATCCCCGCGTATCAGATGTACGCGCAACTCCTCGCCCGCGAATCCCGCACCAGCGAAGCCAAGCAGATCCTTTCAAACGGCATCGCCGCCGCGGCAAAGAAAGGCGACCACCATGCCACCTCCGAAATGGAAGCCTTCCTAGCCGAACTGCCCTGACGACTCCAGCTACTCCTTTTCTAACTCCCCGCAATTTACTCTTGACTTAGCTCCCGCGGGGGTTATAATAGTCTCAGGTACAATTGGGTCCTCTCTCCGTACGCTCCTGTTTTTCTCTGAAATCCTGAATTCTCACTCTCGGATTCGTTTCTTGCCTGAGTCTTTCGCTTTTCCTGGGACATTTCGAGTTTCGTCCCATTGCACCAAAATGCAGCAAAAAACTCGGTAAGCCCATTGCTTGCCACACTTCCGAAAAATGCGCCCATAACTCCTTTATTTGCCGCACATCCAAAAACACAGGGTTTAAAGTCCTTTGTTTGCCACACATCCGAAAAAAGGGGAGTGGGGGCGGAAACTGTTAACTAGAAATCGCCCAACCGATCCTGTAGCTCAGCCTCTAGCTCAGCCTGTAGCTCAGCCCTTTAGGGCTGAGGCCTTACTCTTCCCCCGCACCATTCAACAGTCACGGGCCACGCATCACCCGGCTGCCCCCGGCATCGCGGGACGCGAACCACAATCTAAAAATCGAGGTCACTATGAAAAACGCAAAACCATCCCGTTCCAGAGTCGCTCCCGATGAATCTTCTATCTGCCAGTTCCCGTTCGCCGACGGCCGCCAGTGCCGCATGTTACGCCACAACTCCCATCCCACTCTGTGCCACTTCCATGCCCGCGAGGAGCAGCAGCTCCTCGAGCTGGATCGCATTGGCGCGGAGCTGCAATCTCTCTCCGGCGATTTCACCACTTTCAGGGATCTCAATCACGTCGTAGGCAAGCTCTTCAAGCTCGTCGCCGCCAACCGCATCCCCGCCCGCAACGCCGCGCTCCTCGCATACCTGGCCCAGCTTCTTCTTTACACCCAAAAGGACCTCAAGCACGAACAAACCATCGCCTACGGCTATCTTGGCTGGGAAAAGATCATCCGCGATATTTACGTCAGCGCCGGCCTTGCCTCCCCCAATCCCGCGGTTATTCCAGCTGCTGCCTTATCCCTCTCTGCGCCTCCGGCAGATCCATCCACGCCTGTCCCCGCAACGCTCGCCGGTAGCACACCCGGAATTTCGCAATGAATCCGTTTCCCAATGCGCCGTCACCCAAACGAAACCCGGCTTCGTACCCGGCGAGACACGCAGGATTGGGGGAGGTCATCAGCCGGCCCAGCGACATAAACGCAATTTGTTAATAAAGTGCGGAGCACGTGACACTGAGGCCCGAAACCGTCTGCTTGGCGCCATCCATGGCTTCCTCTGGTATCATCTTTTCTGGGACCCATGCGGCCT
>JBGQDD010000344.1:0-4166 GCA_041495665.1 Candidatus Acidiferrum sp. | reverse complement strand
GGCGAGGTCAATCTGGACGAGCTTGATTTCATGCGAACACCTGCTCTGCGCCGGTCCATCCACGCACGCGAGCATGGCGTGTGCTTCCATTGCCTGCGCCGGACTCCCCGCCGGGCGCATTGCCTGGACCACGTGGTGCCTCTCGCACAGTCCGGAAGCAATTCGTACCGCAACCTCGTTTCCTGCTGCCTCAACTGCAACTCTCGGAAGAGCGACCTCCCGGCCGCGGATTTTCTGCGCCAGCTTTTCCGTGAGGGGCGCTTGTCGGCCAAGGACCTCAGCGACCGCCTGCTCGCCGTGCAGGCGCTCGCGGCAGGCAAGCTCCGGCCACCCGTTTTCAGCGGAGAGAACGCAGGAAGCAAGGGAGGCACAAAGAATAAAGGGGGCTAGGGAAGCGCTGCGCGCACTGGAGCCCAGGCCCAGGGTCTACCTAGGCGGTCATTTTGTACGCTCATTTTGTAGCGCCGCCATCTTGGCGGCGGTTTGAGCGAAAGGCAAGACGTCGCCATTTTGTAGCGCCATTTTGTAGCGCCGGCTTCCAGCCGGCTCCCGGCAGGCACGTCGCCAATACAAGGAGCTTGCAGGCCAGGAAAATCAGCGAGCCTCGAGATCCACGTCTTTGATCGGCAAATCCCAGTGAGCTTCCAGGATTTCGAAGCGGCGTTGTTCTTCTCTCTTGTACGTTTCCTGATCGGGATAGAGCTGCTTGATCATAGCGGAGCTGTCAAAATTGTCGTTGGCGATGGCGGCATTCTTGAAGACGATGGTAACCCGGTAATCCCAACGGCCGTCTTCCGTGGTGTGATAGCGCGGAACGGTCATGCTGACCTTTAGCATGCGGCCCAGCTCCATTTCCTTTTTCAGAACCGGGTAATGGTTCTTTTTGAAGAGCGCCAGGAATTCTTCCGCGTGGCCCCATTTCGCCTTGTAGTAGTACTCAATCACGTACGGTTGATCTTTTCCGTCGGCAGCCATAACGCCCTGCTGGGCTCCGACTGTCGATGACCAAAGAAGTGCCGCCAGCCCAAGCGCAACTATCGCGAGCCGGCGCTTTGCCTTTGAGAATGGGATTTGCATTTGTTTTCTCCTCCCGGAACGTTATTGAGCCTACCGGCCGGGCCACGCCATTTAAACCAAAAAACGAATCGAAAGCCAATGGGAATCTGCGTGGCTCGTTTCAAGTTTCCCGTCCTGCTATGCTTTCTCCCGGGAGGCCACATGCAAACTGGATCGGTGAAGTGGATTGGCGAACAGAAATTTGTGGCCACGAGCCCGTCCGGACACGCGATGACCATCGATTCCGATCGTGCTTCGAACAAGGCACCCGGCCCAATGGAGCTTGTGCTGCTGGCGCTGGGGGCTTGCACCGCCACCGACGTGGTCATCATCCTGGATAAGAAGCGGCAGAGGCTCGAATCTCTGGAAGTGATTTGCTCGGGCGAACGTGCGGCGGAGCCGCCCACGGTCTGGACCAAGCTGGAAATTCTCTATCGTCTCCGCGGCCAACTCGACGACGCTGCGGTAAAGCACGCCATCCAGCTCAGCGAGGACAAGTACTGCTCCGTTGCGGCTATGCTCAGGAAAACGGCGGCGCTTTCGTGGCGCTATGAAATTCTTCCGCCGGCCTTCTAGCGGCCGGGCCGCGGCTCTCATCAGCCTTTGCCTCTATCGTACTCAACGAAACAATACCTGTACAACTTTGCACTTGCGCGAACGAACAGTAGAAGCTTTATAAAGACATCCTAGATGGGCCCTGTCATCCGGAATTCTATTCTTGGGATTATTTTCGTTTTCGCCGCGGCGACGCGTGTTTCCGCGCAGGCTGTGGCAGCGCCACCTCCAAATGAGGCCAAGATTCCGCTGTCGAAGATTCCGCGCGTACATCGTGCGCCCAAACTGGAAGATTTCCTCGAGAACCATCCGCGCGAAGCCGAACTGACGGTCACCGATTTCCGCCAGAACAGTCCCGGCGACGGCACGCCGGCGACGGAGTCCACTACCGCTTACCTCTCCTACGACGACAAGAATCTTTATGCCGTCTTCATTTGCCACGACGAAGCGGGCGAGGTCCGCGCGCATCTTTCCAAGCGCGAGTCCGCCGATCAGGACGACGGCGTGGGGGTGCTGCTGGACACCTTTCGGGATTTTCACCGCGCGTATTTTTTCTACTCCAATCCGCTTGGCGTTCAGACCGATGCGATCTACACCGAAGGGCAAGGATACGACTTCAGCTTCGATACGCTGTGGGATAACGCGGGCCGCGTCACCAGCGACGGCTACATGGTCTTCTTTTCAATTCCGTTCAAGAGCCTGCGGTTTTCGAACGCTCCGGAGCAAACCTGGGGAGTGGCGCTCTATCGGGTGATTCTTCGGAAAAGCGAATACGACTACTGGCCTTATGTCACGCAGCGCGTCGAAGGGTTGACGCAGCAATTTGCGCCGGTTGGCGGCCTGGAAAATGTGTCTCCAGGGCGGAACATGCAGCTCATTCCTTATGGACTGCTTGCCAAAGACCACTTTTTGAATCAGCCGAGCGGCGGCCCTCCCGCGGTCGTGGATAAATTCGAGCACCGCGCCGGGCTGGACGCGAAGTTTGTGGCCAAGGATTCGCTGACCCTCGACGTCACCCTGAATCCGGATTTCAGCCAGGTGGAATCCGACGACCCACAGGTCACTCTCAACCAGCGCTTCGCGGTTTTTTTCCCAGAGAAGCGGCCGTTCTTCATTGAGAACGCCGGATTTTTCATGACGCCGATCGATCTTTTTTTCTCGCGCCAGATCGCCGATCCGCAGTTTGGCTCTCGCGTGACGGGGAAGCTCGGCAAATGGACGCTCGGCGCCCTGGTGATAGACGATCGGCAGCCGGGGCAAGATTCCACTAGCAGCACCTACAACACGCGGGCAGCGGACGGGGTGGTGCGCGTCACTCGCGAATTCGGCAATCAGTCCTTCCTTGGCGCGTTTTTTTCGACCCGCGATTTCGCGGACACCAGCAATCGCGTGGCTTCGCTCGACGCACGGCTGAAATTCTTCAAGAACTGGGTCGTCGATGTTCAGGCAGTGCACAGTTGGACGCGGCAGGACCTCAACGCAGAACGGAAGTGCCTGTCGTTTGCCTTGAGTGATCCGGCCATCGGGTCGCAACAGGGGAATGCGCTGTGGGCCGGCGCATCCTACAGCGGCCGCCATTTTAGCTTTTCCACCAACTACAATGACTACTCGCCAAATTTCTGCACCGAGATGGGATTCGTCAATCGCATCGACATTCGGCAGCACAACGCATTCGGCGGCTATTTCTGGAGGCCGGATAAGAGCAAGATCATCGATTTCGGCCCCACCGTCAGCGAGACGGTGGACTGGAATCACGCGGGCATCTTGCAGGACTGGCAGGTCGCACTCGGTTTTCAGGTTGACTTGACGAAGCAGACGACCCTCAGCATCAGCCGTGGAGAAGCGTACGAACTTTTCGACAATATCGGTTTCCGGAAGCACAGCACGTCATTCCTGGTGTCCACGCAGCCGTACAAATGGATCTCTTTTTCCACTCGTTACACGCAGGGTACAGGAGAGAATTTCTTTCCGGCTCAGACGCTCGTACCGTTCCAGCCGTTTCTGGGAAATACGCGGCGCGTGAACCTGGGATTCACGCTGCGGCCGTCATCCCGTTTCCGGCTGGATGAGACGTTGATTTACTACCGGATGGGAACGCGCGCGGGCTGGGTAACGCCGCCGTTTACGCCCGGACAAAGCGTTTTCAACAATTACTTGAACCGGGCGAAGCTGAATTATCAGTTCACAAAGGAGTTGTCGCTGCGGTTGATTCTGGATTACAACGCAACGATCGCCAACACGAATCTGTTCGATCTGCAAAGGAGTCTTGGCGGCTCTGATGACGTGAACGGGCCTTTCGCGCCGACCAAGCAGTTCACAACGGACGTGCTCTTGACGTATCTGCTGCATCCCGGCACGGCCGTGTATCTTGGCTACAACAATGGTTACAGTGACCTCGCGTTGCATCCCGGAGCGCCGCCTTTTGTAACGGCACGGGGCGCGCCAAACAATTCCACCAGCCGGCTGTTCTTCATCAAACTGAGTTACCTCCTGCGGTTCTGAAGAGAACCGGACTGCGCCTTGTATCCCCACGGCGCAATCGCATAAAATTCAGG
>JBGQDD010000343.1:0-4168 GCA_041495665.1 Candidatus Acidiferrum sp. | reverse complement strand
CCGCAAGCGAGTTCAAGGGTGCGGGGATCGGCGCCGTGGCGGCGGAGGGAGTCGAGCATCCGGCGGGTGAGCTGGGGGAGCATGGTGGGGTCGTATTTGCCGTAGATCATGAAGGTGGTGCGGCCCGCGCCCATGCCGCGCTCGACGTAGGGCATGGGGCTGATGGGGGCCCAGTAGTCGCGGAGCTCATCGACGCTGACATGGTTTCTAAGACCTTCCCAGACGTGATTGGTGGTCATGCCCTGGCTGATGACATCGGCATAGTAAGTAGAGACGTGGAAGAAGCCGCCGGCGCGGATGCGTTCATCGTGGACGAGAGTGATGTAGCCGACCGAGGAGCCGATGCTGGTGCCGAGGATACCGAGCTTGGTGTAGCCCTGCTGTTCGAGCCAGTGGAGGCAGCGGCGGGCGTCCTGGACGGCTTGGCGGTTGGCCTGGAGGGTGAGGCCGATGTTGGGGCCGCAGATCTGGTCGGCGCGTTCGTGGCCGCGGGCCATGCGGCGGTCGTGGTAGGGCATGCTCAACTTGAGGACGGTGATGCCCAGGCGCTGGATCCAGTGGCAAAGACCGTTCTGGCCGTGCCACTTGGCGTTCCAGTTGGGGAGGAGGAGGACGGCGGGGCCGGGGCCGGACTTTCCGCGCGCGGGAAAGAGCTGGGCGTGGACGGTGTTGTTTTCTGGCCAGGGAGATTCGATGGAGCTGGTGAAAGTGAGAACGTTCTCGCGATCGAGGCAGTAATCAGGGGCGGGAGAGGCGGCGTACCATTCCCCGCTCGACTCGATGGCTTTCTGGGCGTACTCGCGGACAAAGGCACCCGGATTGGGCTCATCGGGGGAGCCGCCGATGTGCTCGAGACCCCAATGGAAGGGCTGGACGCGGCGATTGTCGTCGGTGGTCCAGCGACGATGCTCGTAGCGGCGGATTTTGCGTTCGAACCAGTTCATAAAAGCAGTTGTCAGTTGTTAGTTTACAGTTGTTAGTTCCAGAAACAAAAAGGTCGGCGCGAGATAATTGCAGAGGAGAGAATTTAGACAGAAACCTCAGAGTTCACAGAGACCACAGAGAAGAACCGTTAGGGTTGAGGCACGGCGGGCGGGGCGATGGATTGAGGCGGTGGGATGAGTGTGGCACATTGAGAAGAGCGGCCGCGGAGTGGCCGGGCAAACCGTGGTCATCATCACCGTCTTCTTTTTTCTATTTGGGATTATCGTGGGGAGCTTCCTGAATGTCTGCATCACGCGGATTCCGGAGGAGATTTCCATCGTTACGCCGGGGTCGCGCTGCCCGCGGTGCATGACGCCCATTAAACCATACGACAACGTGCCGGTCTTTGCGTGGCTGTGGCTGCGCGGGAAGTGCCGCGCGTGCGGGCTGGCGATTTCACCGATGTACCCGCTGATCGAGTTGACGACGGGATTGCTGTTTGTGGCGGCGTTTGTGGAGTTTGGAATTACGCAGACGACAGTGAAGTGGCTGTTTTTTACGTGCTTGATTCTGATACTGACAGTAACCGATTTGCGCGTGCGGCTGCTGCCGGACGTGGTGAATTGGCCGGGGTTTGCGGCGGGACTCATGTTTTCGGGGTTCGTGCCGCCGACCAACGGATTTGCAGGGGTTCTTGTGGGGAGATTCCTGCACGTGCGCTTGCCGGGATTCGCGGCGGGAATTCTTGATGGAATTCTGGGCGCGGCTTTCGGGAGCTTTTTGCTGTGGGGCATGGCAGCGGGATACAAATTGGTGCGCGGGCACGAGGGCATGGGCATGGGCGACGTGAAAATGATCGCCATGATTGGGGCGTTTCTGGGGTTACGCGGAACGTTTCTGACGCTGCTGGTGGGGAGTCTTCTGGGAAGCGTGATCGGGATTGGACTGGTCGTGGCATTGTATCTGGGAGGTTGGAGGAGCGGAGTGGCGAAACGCGCGAGCCGCCGGGGACTGGGGACGGAGCGGCGCTTGCGATGGGCGATTGCGAGACAGTACCAGTTGCCGCTGGGCACGTTTTTGGGGATCGGAGCGTTGGCGATCGTGTATGGAGGGCCGGTGGTTGCGGCGCAGTGGCCGATTTTCAGGGGGATTGTTGGGTAGGGGGGAAGGTTAAAGGTTAAAAGTTGAAAGTTGAAAGTTTAAAGTTGAGAAAGGAGGGAGAAGGAAGGAGAAAAGATAACGCAGAGGCGCAAAGACACAGAGGAAAACAAGAGAGAAAAGAAAGAAACAAAAAAAGAAGGAAGGGGATTTAACACAGAAAACACCCCCGACAAGGTCGGGGCCGACGCCGGACACAGAGGGCCACAGGGGAAGATAGGAAGGAGTTGGAAGACAACAAGGATGTTCGCAACGGCGCAGAACGCAAGCAACACGCAGCACCTTTGGATGATTGCCGCGGGACTGGGAGTTGGGTTCCTGGTGGTCACGGGGCTGGTGGTGTATCTGATGCGGAAGTCCTTTCAGAATAGGCGGGAGGGGCAGAAAGAGGAATTCAAGACTAGTGCGCCGAGCACGGAGAATCCTTCGGCGTTCATGGCGGCATCGATGCAGGGCGTGATTCAGCAACTGCGCGAACAGGAAAAAGAGCTGGAACGGCTGCATCGCATCGAAAAAGAACGCGCGGAACAGACCGAGCGGCTGAGCGAAGAAGTAACCAGGAACATGCCGGCGGGGCTGCTGGTGGTGAACGCCACGGGAATTATCTCCAGCTCGAATCCGGCGGCGGAGCAAGTTCTGGGAATTTGCGGCCTGGCATTCCGGCGATACAGCGAGGCGCTGGGAGCATCCCCGGATTTGACGAAGTTGATTGCGGAGTGCCTTTCGACCGGCAAGATTTTCCGGCGCGAAGAGGTGGAGCATCTCCCGCCCGCAGGGGACACGCGGCACCTGGGCGTGACCATCTCGCCGATCCGGCGAGACGAGGGAAAGATCAGCGGGGCGATCTGCCTGCTGACGGATTTGACGGAACTTGCCGCGCTGCAGCAACGCATGCAATTGAAGGAAAACCTGGCGGCGCTGGGGGAACTCTCCGCGGGAATCGCGCACGAGTTCAAGAACGCGCTGGCGACCATTTCGGGTTACGCGCAGATGATCCGGTCGGAGTCTTCCGAGGCAGAGGCTTTGGACTACGCCGAGCGCATCCTGGAGCAGACGCGGAACATCACGCACGTGGTGACGGAGTTTTTGAAGTATGCGCGCCCGCTGGAAATTCTGGATGAACGGGTGGCCCTGCAGACGATGGTCGAGCGGGTGGTTGAGGAAGTGGGAGAGGCGATCCCGCAGGTAAAGATTCGATGGGAAGGGACATTCGGAGAGGCGGGCGGAGACGAAGGGCTGCTAAGGCAAGCGCTGCTGAACCTGGCGCGAAACGCAGCGGAAGCGTGTTCGCTGGCGGATGGCGGAGGGCAAGTCGTTGTTCGCGGAGACAGCGTTCGCGGCGAAGAGGCAGCGGGGTTCCAGCGGATCAGCGTTACCGATAACGGCCCGGGGATTCCCGCGAATGTATTGCCAAAGCTATTCCGGCCGTTTTTTACGACGAAAGCGAAAGGGACGGGGCTGGGACTGGCGGTGGTGCAGAAGATCATCGTGCAGCACGGCGGGCAAGTGGAGGTGCGGAACCGGCCCGAAGGAGGGGCGGAGTTTATCGTTACGCTACCCATGCCGCGCAGCGTCCCAGAAGCAGTAGAATCAAGGCAGACCAGCATCTAAGAGATTGTCGGGGTCTTCCAGCTGCTCCGGGAGGTAGGACCATATGCGAGTGAGATTCTGGATGAAGGCTTTCGTAATTCTTCCGGCACTGTGCCTGGCCGGGCTCCCGGCAGCCGCGCAACAGCAGGGTTCTGCGCAACAACAGACGGGCGATGCCGTGGCGGATGCCGCAAGGAAGGCGCGCGAATCAAAGAAGGACGCGCCGAAGCCGAAACGCGTAATTACGGACGATGATCTGAAAAAGAGCGAACCTGCTCCTGACGGGGCGGCTAGCACGGCCGGCGGAAATGCCAGCGGCACGGCGGCCGCGGCAACGGAGCAGGTGGCGGGAGGCGCGGCCAAGGCCGAAGATCCGAATGGCGAGACGGCCTGGAAGAAGCGGTTTAAAGAACATCGCGACAAGATTGCCAAGGCCGAGAAGGAACTCGATATTCTGGGACGCGAGGCACAGAAAGCTCAAGTGGAGTATTACCCT
>JBGQDD010000342.1:0-4170 GCA_041495665.1 Candidatus Acidiferrum sp. | reverse complement strand
GCTGAGTCCCCAGCCAAAGGGAAAGAGCGGCGCCGGCGTGGTGCCGAGGTATTCGCGCTTCGCCGAGGGTTTCTGGTAGTAATAATCCGGGAGTTGCCCAACCGAGCGCGGCACGGTGATGGGCAGCTTGCCGCCGGGGTTGTAGTCGCCGAAGAGCACATCGGCAACAGCTGTGCCACCTTCCTGCCCCAGGTACCAGCCCTCGAGGATTGCGGGGACATGCTCGGCGATGAAGTTGATGGAATTTGGGCGGCCATGCTGCAGAAACACGACGGTGGGCTTTCCTGTTGCAAGGATCGCTTTTACCAAGTCATCTTGATTGCCCAGCAGATCCAGGCTATCGCGATCTCCAGGATGATTGACGGCCCAGGCTTCACGCGAAGTCTGCTCGTTTCCGCCGAGAGCCAAAATGACGACGTCGGCCTTCTGAGCCACTTTCACCGCTTCGTCGATGCGTTTGGCGTTGAGGGCCGGGTCGCCTAATACCACTTTGTCTTCTTCCCAGACCGGAAATGACTCGGTGATCTTGCATCCTTCGGAGTAGAGCACCGTGGCGGAGGAGCCGACTTTGTCTTTGATGCCTTGGAGAACACTCACTCCGCGGCCGGGCTTGTCGCTGTATCCGCCGAGATGCACGTCGGCGGCATTCGGACCGATTACGGCAATCCGCTTGTATTTGGATTTGTTTAGCGGGAGTAAATTGTCCTGGTTCTTAAGAAGAATGATGGCTTCGTGCGCGGCTCTCAGGGCCAACTGCTGATGCGCGGGACTGTTGGTGATCTTTTCCGCATAATCGGGATCTACATAGGGATTCTCAAAAAGCCCGGTCAGAAACTTCGCCCGCAAAATGCGTGCGACGGCACGGTCGATCAGCGCTTCGGAAACTCTCCCCTGCTTCACCTGGTCAAGCAGGCTGGGAAAAGCGGCAGGAAATGGCAATTCCATCTCGACGCCCGATTCGAGCGCCAACTTGCCAGCCGCTTCGTTGGACCCAACAATGTGATGGATCGTGCGCAGCTCCGTAATGCCGAAGTAGTCCGAGACCAGCACTCCCTGGAAGCCCCACTCGCCCCGCAGGATGTCATCCAGCAAATGCTTGTTGCTGTGCGATGGAATGCCATCAACCTCGTTGTAAGACGCCATCACGGTTTGCACGTGTCCTTCTTTAACGGCGGCTTCGAAGGGCTTCAAAAAATTTTCGCGGACGACGCGTTCGGAGTAATTGCCCGGCGCAACGTTGGTTCCACCTTCGGGTTGGCCATGCACGGCAAAGTGCTTCGCGGTGGCCAGTACATGCGAATTGTCAATGAACGGACCGACGCCTTGAAAACCCTGGATCGCGGCAACACCGATGCGTGAGACAAGATAGGGGTCTTCTCCGTAGGTTTCTTCGGTGCGGCCCCAGCGTGGGTCGCGCGCCAGATCCAGCACGGGCGCCAGGCAATGGTGTGCGCCGCGCGCGCGGACTTCGGCGGCGGTGGCGGTGAAGACCTCGCCGATAAGGGCCGGGTTCCAGGTCGAAGACAGTGCGATGGCCATCGGATAGCTGGTTCCTCCAGGAGCGACATGCCCGTGAAGGCACTCATCGTGAAACAGAACGGGGATTCCAAGTCGCGTATTCTCTTTCACCCATTTCTGGACCGTGTTGGTGAAATCCGCCATGGCACGCGGGCCGCGCTGCTCGCTGGGGCGCGATATTTCCCCAAGGCCATATTTCAGGGAGACGGCGGCATTCTCAGGAAGAAAGGCTCCCTTCTGATCGACGAAGAACGATTGCTGCTGATTGAAAAATTGGCGATTTTCCCAAGCACCTTCCATTTGGGCGAGCTTCTCCTCGAGCGTCATGCGCGAGAGCAAATCCGCGACGCGCCGCTCGACGGGCAACTTTGAATCGCGATAGGTTGGAACTTCTTGAGCGAGCGCGACGGAACAAAACGAGCAAATCGCGAAGGGAAGAAGAACTATTCGCGCGAAAGCAGAGATTCGAGAGCAGTGCTTCATGCAGCCTCCAAGTTGAGACGCCTGCGGTTGCAATCCGGCAGTCGCGTGGTACTATACCACTGCCGTTAACGTACACGTTAAGGATTTGCACCCAGTCCTCTCACCCTACACTCTTCGCAGTGCAGGGCATTCTTATTTAGGTGGCCTGCCGCGCGGTCGGATGAGTTGTCGATCGCGGCTGCCACGATACCTCGAACGTTGCGGCGATGAATGCCAGCTACAAAGCGTTCCGCCGGGTCTGCCCGGCAATGAAATTTATTTTTAGTTCTTAGGTGTGCTGCAAAGAGTCAACGCACCAAAGGGAAATTCCATGAACGCAAACAATGATTCGTACCAGCCGAAACCGGAGCACAAATTTTCCTTTGGGCTATGGACGGTGGGCAATCGCGGACGCGACCCCTTCGGCGATTTTGTACGGCCGGTCATTTCACCGCTTGACATTGTGGCCATGCTCGGCGAGATCGGAGCCTGGGGCGTCAATCTGCACGACAACGACCTGGTGCCGATCGATGCAACTTGCGCGGAGCGCGACGTAATCGTGCGCGAGTTCAAAAGGGCCTGTAAGGAAAACGGAATCGTCGTGCCGATGGCGACGGTATCGTTATTCTTTCATCCAGTTTTTCGCGATGGAGCTTTCACCGCGAATGATCCAGAAGTGCGCGCGTATGCCTTGCAAAAAACCATGCGTGCGATGGATCTAGGAGCGGAACTAGGCGCGAAGATTTTTGTTTTGTGGGGCGGCCGTGAGGGCACCGAGACGGACGCCTGCCGCCACGCGGATGACGCCATTCGCCGGCTGCGTCAGGCCGTCAATTATCTCTGCGAATATAATCTCGACCGGGGCTACGGATTCAAGTTCGCGCTGGAAGCCAAGCCCAACGAGCCGCGCGCCGACATTTATATGGCCACCACCGGGCATTACCTGGGTTTTATTCCGACACTGGACCATCCGGAGATGGTCGGCGTGAATCCGGAAGTCGCCCACGAGCAGATGGCAGGACTGAATTTCATGCACGGCGTAGCGCAAGCATGGGAGGCCGGCAAGCTTTTCCACATCGATTTGAACGATCAGATGCCCGGCCGTTACGACCAGGACTTGCGTTTTGGTTCGGCCAATCCAAAGACCGCGCTCTGGTTGGTGAAGTTTCTAGAAGACGCCGGGTATGATGGCCCGCGCCACTTCGACGCGCACGCTTATCGGACGGAAGACTATGAGGGCGTGAAGGACTTTGCTCGTGGTTGCATGCGGACCTATCTCATCTTGAAAGAAAAAGCAGCGCGCTGGAACGCGGATAAAGAGATCCAGGCGATACTCCAGGGAATCTCAGCCACGAGTGCCAGCGTCCCGCAGGTGGGACGATACTCGAAGCAAGGTGCCACTACCCTGTTGGCGCATATTTTCGACAAGGATGCGATAACCAGGAAGCGCCTTCCTTACGAACGGCTCGACCAGTTGACTGTGGACATCCTACTGGGCGTTCGATGAGGGGGTAAGTGGGCCCATAAAATCGAGCGTTTCAAATTCGGTCCGTAATAATCAGAATAACCTGCTGTGTTTCGGTCCGCTTGTCACTAGTGATTTGCCGGATTGCAACCACTTGCCAACAAGTGGAATCAACATGATACTGGGTGTGATTCGGGAGCGCTCGTAGGGGTGATCTTGAGTTTTGGGGCCAGAAATGGAAGATTAGGGACCCAATTTTTTCCTAAGTGGTTGAAAATAAAGGTCAGGGCCCGTAGCTCAGCGGTTAGAGCAGCGGACTCATAAACTGAGGTCGGGCACGTCAAGTAAACGAGATAGCTGAAAACTCAAGAGTTTAGCTCCCCTTCACAACCCATCACTGCCCATCATTTCCGATCTTACAACGCAAAAACAACGCAAACTGAACTTGCAGTTTTTTCTCCTCAACGCCCAGGGTGGCCGCGCGGTGCTCGTCCTTGGTACAGCCGCTTGTCGAACGGAGATTTCATCCTTGAGAACCGTTTTGCTCGGCGGCGGTTCGGATACAGGGCTATGAGGGTGGAGATAGCGAAGTTTCACCGTCAAAACTCCAGTTGCCGGCACGCTTTTCTTCGCGGAGAAAGCCAAAAAGCGCCAAGGTAATCGCCAGCACGATCGGGCCGATGAACACTCCAAGCGCACCGAATACTTTCAACCCTCCGAGCAGT
>JBGQDD010000341.1:0-4178 GCA_041495665.1 Candidatus Acidiferrum sp. | reverse complement strand
TTTTGAAACACGTTCCCCGGGGACAGAACTTCTAAAGATCTTGTTTAGTCTTGGCCCGAGGGGATGTCAATGCGCTTGGAGTGCCGCGGAGCGTAGCGGTAAGTGTTGAAACCTATGTTAGATACCTAATGGGGTACCAACCAAGAATCGTGGACGTCGAGGGTTACTGTTTCGTGCGCGACCGGCGCACAATCAGGAAACGCTTCATAGGCCCGGACGTCTCACACCCGCCGCGGGTCGCGTGAGAAATGCCAGCAGGCGCACTCCTGCGCCGGTTCGGCGCGGAGATGTCCCGTCTGACTGAAAGAAACTTACTAGTGGCTGGCTGCTGCTGTTGCTGCTGCGGCTTTCTTGGCGGCCTTGGCTGCGGTGGAGGCCTTGCGGCGACGCTTGGTCTTCGGCGGAGTCGCGGGAGCTTCGCCGATCAATTCGGCCGTCATGATGCTCGTTACGAAGAGCTTGGCACCATGATCGTCAAAATCCACGGCGGTGCGTTCCTGGTCGGAAGCGGTTACGATTCCCAAGCCATACATAACATGCTTGATGGTCTGACCTTCCTGCATTACTTGCACAACGTCCTCCTGGACCACGTTCGCCACTTGTCTCGATTCGAATCTCTTGGAGGAAGAAGCCCCCGAACCCGCCGGGGGGCTCTCCCGTCAAAGGCTAGACGCCTGTAACGTTCTCAGCCTGGAGGCCTTTCGGGCCCTTCTTCACTTCAAACTCCACTGCCTGACCTTCGTTGAGAGACTTGTATCCTTCCATCGTGATCGCAGAGAAGTGCACGAAAACATCTTCTCCCGTCTGGCGCTGGATGAATCCAAAGCCCTTTGAAGCATTAAACCACTTCACTGTTCCTTGTTCCTTCACTTGCTAGCCTCACATGCGCAACTCCGACCGGGTCGGAATCGTCGATATTGGAATTGCGTTGCCGCTCTTGGTCCGTTTCCTGGTGACCGCAGAGGTGGTCCTTGCAGAGCCTCGAACGAGTCAAAAAGTAGCACAAGAGCAACAAACGCTACATACACGATACCACAAAAGGGACTGACTGTCCATGGTCCCAAATCTGGGATGAAAACCTTAGCCGACCATCTAAGTGCTTGACAATAATATGGTTATCTGAAGTTCGAGGCCTGAAATGACTCGCAAGACCGGGAGGGACCGCTTATTCCAGGGATTCGGGCTGGAGGTTCAAATCCCCCTCACCCGAGGACTTCTTTTCCCAATACTTGCCGACCCAAGCCTCCCAGCTCTTTCCGGCAGCGGTGTCTCGGCCGGTGAAGGCCAGTGCCGCTATATCCGCGTAAGCAATCTTCAACTTTTGGGTGGAATCTTTGGGCAGAACTCGCACGAAACTGGTCGTAAGGGACGGCCCGGTCATCCGATCGAACAAGTAACCTTCGATTTTTGAATTATCTTTAAGAGTTATCGTCACATCGCCGCGATAGTCGAACGCTTTCTCGAGAGCCATGCGCAACTCTTTTTCGGTGGCCAGTTTGGGCACCCATCCTTGCACACTTTCATGAATGGCCCCGGGGGCCACTTCCAGCGTGTCAGGGTTTAGCGGAGAACCTTCCGTGTGGCTCGGCCGGTCCGCGTGGCGCGGACCCGTCACGCGCGCGTCTCCTCAAATTGGCTCTTCTCCGATTGGATCTGCACGAGAGGATTGTAGGAGTGCACCGGTTTCGCCGGCTCATTCAGCATCGCGAGCGCATCCGTATCGGTGTATTTGGTGGACAACTCTGCCTTTACCGTCGCCCAGAGTCCACGCAGGCCGCTGAAGGCATGATCCACGGCCGAAGCTTCGTAACCGCTATGCACCATGCAGTTCGCGCACTTCGGATTGCCGGACTCCGTACCGTAGTTCTGCCACTCGGTGGTGTCGAGCAGTTCCTGGAACGTATCCACGTACCCGTCCTGCAGCAGATAGCAGGGCTTCTGCCAGCCGAAGACGTTGTACGTCGGCATGCCCCACGGCGTGCAAGCGTAGGTTCGCTTGCCCATCAGAAACTCGAGGAACAGCTTCGACTGGTTGAACTGCCAGCTCGCTTTGCGATTCGACAAAATGGCCCGGAACAAGCGCCGCGTGCGAGCCCGGCCGAGGAAGTGCTTTTGGTCGGGCGCCTTCTCGTACGAATAGCCTGGCGAGAGCATCATGCCTTCGACGCCCAGCTCCATCATTTCGTCGAAAAACGCGCGGACGCTCTTCGGGTCGGCGCCGTCGAACAACGTTGTGTTCGTCGTGACGCGGAAGCCCTGTTTCACCGCTTCCCGGATACCTTCGATGGCCCGTTCGTAGCCACCCTCGCGGCAAACGGAAAAATCGTGATGCTCTTTCTGCCCATCCACGTGCACGGAGAACGTCAGGTATTTGCTGGGCTTGAAAAGATGCAGCTTTTCTTTCAGTAGCAGGGCATTGGTGCAGAGATAGATGTACTTCTTCCGCGCGACCAGGCCCTCGACGATCTTGTCGATCTGCGGGTGCATCAGCGGTTCGCCACCGGGAATCGAAACCATCGGCGTGCCGCACTCATCCACGGCCTTGAAGCATTCTTCCGGGCTCAAGTCCGTTTTCAAAATGTGCGCGGGATATTGGATTTTGCCGCACCCCGCGCACGCCAGGTTGCAGCGGAACAGCGGCTCCAGCATCAAGACGAACGGGTAGCGCTTTCGCCCCCTCAGCTTTTGCTTGAGGACGTACGTTGCAACCGTCCACATCTGTGAAATCGGTACCGGCATCTTTCCTGCTTATCTCCAAAAATGAATAGGGGTGTACCCAGGCCCCCAGGATCTCCTCGTGGAACGGAGACCACAAGTCACTATTGTAACTGAGAACCCACGAATTCCGCTCGGCCGCTTTTACTCAGATGCTAGGGATTGTTCCTCCGTGGCACGGCAAGTGCACTTTAGTATGGGATGCATCCCCATGCGCAAACGGACTGTCTGTCTGGCCCGGAAGACTATGCCGACGCTTCAGGCGTAGAATCGACCCATATCCGAGGCAAAGAAACTGCTGCACTTATGCCCCGAAAAAATCTCCTGAGTCTTTTCGCAGATTTCACTCGCTTCGCCGGCGATGCCGCTGTCATCCAAAGACGCGGCTACCGTCGGGAAAAGCTGACGTATGCGGAGCTTTCCGCCAACGTCCTTTTTTGGAGTCAGGCGCTTGCCGGGCGGGGCGTTCTCCTGGGTGATCGCATCCTTCTTTGGGGTCCCAACTCCGCCGAATGGGTCGCCTGCTTCTGGGGAATTCTCTTGCGGGGCGGCGTCGTTGTTCCGATGGACGCCGCCGCGGCCCCCGATTTCGTGCAACGCGCGATCAAGGATGCTGGCGTGAAGCTCATCTTGCGTGACCGCCAACAGTTGGAACTGCCCGGCGCGCCACCGTCAATGATCATCAACGATTTCCAAGATGTCGTCGCAAGCCCTGTCCCGCCGGCAGATGCCGGCGTGGATCCGGGTGATGCTTCCACTCGGAGCACCATTGCCGAAATCCTTTACACCTCGGGCACAACGGCGGAGCCGCGCGGAGTCGTGCTCACCCACGGCAATTTTCTTGCGAATCTTGAGCCGCTAGAGCGCGGTATCGATGAGTATCGCAAGTACGAGCGCTGGTTCCACCCGTTGCGTTTCGTCACGCTGGTGCCGTTAAGCCACGTCTTCGGCCAATTCATGGCGCTGTTCGTTCCACCGCTCCTCGGAGCCGCGGTCGCTTTCGAACCGTCCAGCAACCCCGCCGAAATCATTCGCACCATCAAGCAAGAGCGCGCCACCGCGCTTATCGCCGTTCCGCGCATGCTGGATCTTCTTCATGCGGGAATCGAGAGGGAATGCGAAGGACAGGGCAAATCGCAGTGGCTGAACCGCACTCTTGAAAACGCAAAGGGAAGAAAATTTCTCAAGCGCGCCTGGATGTTTCGCCGAATCCACCGCCGCTTTGGCTGGAAGTTTTGGGCATTGATCTCCGGTGGTGCCGCGCTTTCGAATGAAACCGAGGACTTTTTCAAGCGGGTGGGTTACGCCGTTGTTCAAGGCTACGGCATGACGGAGACGGCCTCTCTGATCAGCCTGAATCACCCGTTTCGCGCGGCGGAAGGCTCTGTCGGCAAGATTCTTCCGGGCCGTGAATGCAAGCTCGCCGAAGACGGTGAAATTCTCGTTCGTGGTGAAAATGTTTC
>JBGQDD010000340.1:0-4180 GCA_041495665.1 Candidatus Acidiferrum sp. | reverse complement strand
CACGAATGTCTTACCGTTCAGGAAGCGGGCTGGTCTGGAAGGCAGAACGGCGAACTTTTGAGCCTCGCGGAAGCTGCTTTTGATGTCTTGGTCACGGTGGATACAAATCTCCGCTACCAACAAAACTTGGCGGGACGTAGAATCGCCATTGTGGTTCTCCAGTCATCCTCCAATCGACTCGAACACCTTAGGGAACATTTTCCGACCCTTGTTTTGGCCCTCAAGATAATCAAGCCTGGGGAAATTGTTCAAGTTGGCAGTACCACCTGAGACCGCCGATGCAGACACAGACTCGCAGAGCGCAAACCTGCCGTGAGTTCGACGCGGAAACCTCTCCATGCTACTACCGCGCCAGATACTACGATTGGTGAAAATAGAGCCCCGGGAAAGCCGGGGCGCATCTTTTTTGCCAGATTAAGGGAGCGTGGCGGTGTCGAGCGGGTAGCCGCGTTCACGCCAGGCATCGAGGCCGCCCTGCAGCGGGCGGATTCGAGTGATGCCATTCTTTCTGAGGAGCAGCGCCACACGGGCGCTGGTGGCTTCGTTCGGTCAAGTACAGTAGAGGATCACTTCGCGGTCGCGCGGCAGGCGGTCGTTTTTCTCTTCCAGTTCCGTAGAGTCCATGCGGAAGGCGCCGGGAATGGTTTGAGGATCGGCTTCGAAGTCCATCGAGTGGCGCAAGTCTACAATCACCAGATCTTCGCCGGAGTCGAGTTTTTTCTTCAGTTCATCCACGGTGATGCGCGAGATGCGCAGTTCGCGAAGAAAGCGCTGGCGGGCGACAAACTTGTACGCAATGTAGGCCGCGAGGGCGCCAAGGATAAGAACCAGGAGCCAGCTACCGAGGGACGCGAGATGCTCCGCGATGCGCTCGATCTGACCGCTGAAAACATAACCGAGGCCAAGAAACGTGCCGGCCCAGAGGAGCGACCCCAAGGCATCGAATATGAGGAAACGCCGCAAACGCATGTGAAAAATACCCGCAAGGGGAGGCGCAACCGTGCTCAGGCCAGGGAGAAATTTGGCCAGCAGAAGGGATCGCGCTCCCTGCTTCGAGAAAACACCTTCGGTGCGGCGAACGCAAGAATCCGGCTCCAGCGAAATCCTACAGAGAAGCTGGAGAATCTTGATGCCTTTGCGGCGGCCAAGCTGATACCAGATGGAATCCGCTGCCAGCGCCGCCAGCATGACGCAAAATAGCGAGGCGAAAAAACGCAAGCGGCCGGTACCCGCGAGCGCGCCCGCCGCGAGCAACAGCGGCATGGCAGGCAGCGGCAGTCCGACCTGCTCGGCGAAAACCCATCCGAGCAACACCAAGTATCCATGATGGAGGAGGAATTCGAGCGTGCGGTGCATGGCAGGGCGGTGTCAGCGATCTCCGGTTATTTTGTTGCGAAGGGAGCAGTATGGCCCCAGCGACCGGCCATAACAAATTCGGCGATCGGCTTGCGTGTCCTGGGCGCCATTTCACGATCCTTCAAGGGCTGAGGCAAGGAAGCTGGATCGCCCGGGTAACCGATGGCGAGTGCGGCGATGGCTTCCCATCCCGCGGGAATGCCAAAGACCTGGCGTGCTTTTTCCGGATCAAAACCTGCCATCTGATGAACGGCGAGTCCCTGTGAGGTCGCTTCCACGGAGAGCATGGCCGATGCCGCGCCGGTGTCGTATTGAGCGTTGCGGTTGGGTGCGTCGTTCTTTGCGAAGGCCAGTTTTGCCACGGCGAGTGCGAGCACCGGAGCGCTCTTGGCCCAATTGGCATTGAATTCCACGAGCACGCTCAGCATTTTCTCAAAACTGTCTCTGTCGTCCTTCGCTGCTACGAGATATGCCCACGGTTGCTCGTTATTACTGGAAGGCGCCCACCGGGCCGCTTCGAAAAGGCTGCGGAGGACATTCTGCGGAATAGGCTTGTCGGCGAACGCCCGCGGACTCCAGCGCTCGCGAATCAGTTCGTGGACTGGAAAATCGTTTGGCGCTGGTTTTTGCATAGGTTCGATCCCTTTCGATTGCAATCGCTTATTTGATGATTCAGGTGGAGTGGGCGGTGCATTCGCACCGGCCACTCCTTTCCCAAAGCGTACTGACAGGGTGTCGTCAGTTGGCGGATTTCGCCGGCGCTTGCTTGATCATTTCCGCATCGATGGTGATATTGACGTCATCACCGACGACGACACCGCCGTTGTCCAAGGTCGCATTCCACTTCACGCCGAAGTCCTGGCGATTGATTTTTGCCGAGGCGCTTGCCGCAGCCCGTTGATTGCCCCAGGGATCTTTCACGGGAGCCGTCGGCCCTTCAACCTCGAGCACGACTTCCTTGGTAGTGCCGCGAATGGTGAGATCGCCGGTGACTTTGAGCTTTCCGGTGGCGACCTGCTCGACTTTCTTGGACTTGAAAGCCATGGTGGGGAAGTGCGCGACGTCAAAGAACTTGTCGCTGCGCAGGTCGTTGTCGCGGGCGGGCTCGCGGGTATCCACGGTCGAGACGTCAATGGTGACGTCGACGGTGGATTTGGTGATGTCTTTGTCGTCCAGCACGATCGTGCCGGTGACCTTGCTGAAAGCTCCCCGCACGGTGGAGATGGCCATATGACGGACCGAAAACTGCGCGGACGAATGCTGCGGATCGATCTTCCACTCGGAGGTGGCCGCGCCGGCAGGTAATGACAGAACGGCTGCGAGTCCGGCGGTTACTGCGATTCGAGATAGATAGTGGCCCATGTTTTTCTCCTCTTTCTTTTTGAATGGATATTTGAAGCTCGTCCCGAAAAGACTGCTACGCAGGCTTACGGACGGGGACTTCCTTTAACAGATCAGAAAGAATCTTCAGGCGCGCGACAGACATATGCCGGAACTGGCGTTTGTGAAGTTCGTGAACCGGCTGGTCGAGGGTTTTTAGAAGGCTGAGTGCTTGCGGCGTGATGCGCGTCTTCACGACGCGGCGGTCGTCGGTCTGGCGTGCCCGGGTAATCAGGCCGCGCTTTTCCATGCGGTCGAGGAGGCGGGTCATGTCCGGGTCGTGGGAGATCATGCGGTCCGCGATGCCACGGCAGGGCAAACCCTCGGGCTCGGCCCCGCGGAGGATGCGAAGGACATTATATTGCGCGCCCGTGAGCCCGGCCGCTTTCAGGAGCTGTTCCGCTTGCTGGCCGAGGGTATCGGCGGATTGCAAGAGCGCCACGAAAATGCGGTTCTCGAGGGAGACGGCGGGGCGGGAGGAATTGGAGCGCGAGCTCATGGGGGGAATATAGTCGTTACAACGACTAATGTCAAGAGGAAAAATTTCGGGTGTTGGGCGAGCCGGTCCGCCTAGGGTTTCCGCAGCGGCCGAAGATGAATCTCGCTCAGGAAGCTTCGCGGGCCTTGCGTGACCATGGCTTCCACGGCGTGGGCCACATCTTCCGGGCTTAACACTTTCGCTGCGTCTTTTGCGCCGCGCCCGGAGAATTCCGTGGCGACGCTTCCCGGGCAAATCACACCCACGCGAATGCCATGTTCCCGGAGATCTTCCGCCATGCAGCCGGAAAGACCGACGACACCCCATTTGGATGCGCAATAGATGCCGCCGCCAGCGAAGGTGTTTTTGCCGGCCAGCGAACTGATGTTGATGATGTCGCCCGAGCCACGGCGGATCATGGAAGGCGCCACAGCGCGGGAAACGAGAAAAACACTCTTGAGATTGGTATCCAGCACACTATCCCAATCGGCCTCGGTTTTCTCATGGGCCGGGCCGAAGAGACCGATGCCGGCGTTGTTGACGAGGATGGTGATGGGACCCAGCGCCGTTTCCGTTTTACCGACCAGGTCGGCAACGTCTGCTGGTCTAGTGACATCGGCCATTTGGTAATGCACGGGCACACCGGTTTTTGCCAGTCCCCGCGCGGATTCCTCGAGTGCGGCGCGATCCCGGCCACAAATCGAGACGGAAGCGCCCAGCAAAGCCAGCCGGTGCGCGATAGCGCGGCCGATACCGCGGCTGCCGCCTGTGACGAGCGCCACACCTCCTGCCAGCGGCTTCTTTTCCCGGGGATCTCCATTTGCTTTGCTTATTCTCGCCATGAGATTTCTTCCTCGTACGGGCCACTCTTTTTGTGCGACACTCATCCTATCATTAGAGTTTTCCGCAGTACTTGGGATCCCCTGGTGGCCGTGAGGGAAACAAGAGAGACGCTGCCTTCTTCAT
>JBGQDD010000339.1:0-4203 GCA_041495665.1 Candidatus Acidiferrum sp. | reverse complement strand
TTGCAGTCGCAGCAAGAACAAATTCAGCAGTTGAAGAATGAACTCGCCCGGCGCGATCAGCAGATCACCGACGCGCGCAACGCTGCGGCCGCCGCGGATTCCAAGGCTTCGGAAGCCGCTGCAAAAGCCACCGAGGCGGCAGCCGGCTCGGCGGAGGCGAAAACCGCCGCCACGGCGGTGACCTCCGATGTCAACGATTTGAAGCTCGGAAGTGATGCGCTGAAGGGCGCCGTCCAAGACACGCAAAAGAAAATTATCGCTGCGGAATCACCCTCCACGATTCACTACAAAGGGATCAACATTACGCCGGGAGGCTTCCTCGATGCGGCCACGGTATTCCGCAACCACGCTACCAGCGCTGACATCAACACGCCGCTCACCGGCATTCCCTATCCGGGCAATTCATTGAGCAAAGTGACGGAGAATAATTTCACCGGACGCCATAGCCGGCTGAGCCTCCTCGTCGAAGGGAAATTGGCGAACGCGAAGATCGGCGGATATTACGAAGCGGACTTCCTTGGCGCTGGCACCACTTCGAACAACCGGCAGAGCAACAGTTATGTCCTGCGTCAGCGCCAGGTGTTCGCGCAAGTGTTGTTTGACAGTGGCTTGAGCTTCTCAGGCGGTCAGATGTGGAGCTTGGCGGCGGAAAACAAAAAGGGAATCTCGAACCGCTCGGAAATACCGCCGCTGACGATCGATCCCCAATACTCGGTCGGATTTACCTGGGCGCGTCAATATGGTTTCCGCGTGGTGAAGAGCTTTAACCATGACAAATTTGCATTGGGCGTCTCCGTGGAAGCGCCGCAGACAACCATCGGTGGCCGCGGCTTCAATAGTTTCTCGAACACCTCGGCGATTGGCGTGGTCACGGCTTTCCAAAACTTCTGGCTCAACGCGCCGGGTGCGGGAGGCGGTCTTTACAACGCATTTGACGCCACCGGCTATTCCGCGAACAAAGCGCCCGATCTCATTTTCAAGGCGGCCGTGGATCCCGGATGGGGCCACTACGAGGTGTTCGGCGTCGTGAGCACCTTTCGCAACCGGGTCTATCCTTGCGCCGTGGTGGGCACGAACACACTCGATACGGCTCCCGGTACGACGACACTCAATTGCGCGCCTGACCCGACAAACCCCAACCCCAAGCCGAGCGCGTTGGGCGCGTTCAACGACTCGCGCACGGGCGGCGGTGGCGGTGCCAGCTTTAATGTGCCGCTCTTCGCCAAGAAGTTGGATTTCGGAATTAAGGCGGCGTTTGGCGACGGCATTGGCCGTTACGGCTCGGCGCAGTTGGCCGATGCTACCGCTCGCCCTGATGGAACTCTAGCCTTGATCCGTGGCGAACAGGCTCTTGCCCGGATCGAATTCCACCCTAGCCCAAAGCTTGACATCTACCTTTACGGCGGCAACGAGTATGCGTGGCGTGCTGCCTACACGGGCTATGCTTCCGTCAAGATCACCAACACGCCGGCTATTCCCGCCAATGGCGCCAACCCGGCGTACCCTGCGACCGTGAAGACAGCCATCGCCACAAATGGCATCGGCGGTTACGGTTCGCCGTTGGCCAATAATAGCGGTTGTTCGACCGAAACTTCTCCCACGGGCACATCCGCTCCAGGAGCCGGTGGAACTTGTGCCGGTGACATTCGCAATATTTTTGAGGGCACCGTCGGCTTCTGGCACAAGATCTACCAGGGACCGAAGGGGGGCATCCGCTGGGGAATCCAGTACTCTTACTTAACCAAGAGCGGCTGGTCCGGCAATAACAACGTGCCGGCCGCCCCAGGCATCTCCCCCAAGGCTGTCGACAACATGGTGCTCACCTCCTTCCGCTACTACCTGCCGTAGTTCAGGCCAAGCAGTTGGTGGCGCGTCCCTCCCCTGGGGCGAAAAAGGGCGGCTCCTCACCGGGCTGCCTTTTTTTTGCGCCTTCTCCACCCTGCTCTAAATCCCTCATCTGAAGGGCCTTAGACACTGATGGCGACCGTAAGGGGCCACCGATTCAAGCAACAATCAACCTGTTGTAACAATGCCGTAACAATCGGGGGACATACTTTACTTCCCCGGGATAAAGACACTTATTTCAGACGGAGATAACGTATGAAGCGAATTACCGGAATGCTCTTGGTTGTTCTCGCGCTCGCAGGCGTTCTGTGGGCCGATAGCGCGCTCTTGATTAACGGTGCTGGCGCCACCTTTCCTTACCCCATCTATTCCAAATGGTTCGACGAATACCACAAGTCCAATGATGCGATTCACATCAACTATCAATCCGTGGGTTCTGGCGCGGGCATAAAGCAAGTGACTGATGGCACCGTTGATTTCGGCGCCTCCGATGGCCCGATGGATGACAAACAGTTGAAGGCCTACCAGGACAAGCACGGCTCGCCTCTATTGCATTTCCCCACCGTACTCGGCGCGGCCGTTCCGACCTACAACATTCCCGGCGTGACCGTTTCGCTCAATTTCACTCCCGATGCGCTGGCCGGTATTTTTCTGGGCCGCATTTCCAAGTGGAATGACCCCGCCATCGCCAACGCCAACAAAGGCGTGAACCTCCCCGCGAACGACATCGTTGTAATTCACCGCTCCGACGGCAGCGGCACCACTTACATCTGGACCGACTATCTTTCAAAAGTCAGCACCGACTGGAAGGACAAGGTCAGCAAGGGCACGTCGGTGAACTGGCCCATCGGACTCGGCGGCAAGGGCAACGAGGGCGTGACGGGTCTCGTCAAGCAGACACCCAATTCCATCGGCTACGTCGAGCTCATCTACGCGGCGCAAAACAAGATCCCCTATGGCGCGGTGAAAAATTCCGTGGGCGAATTCGTCCAAGCGGATTTTGCCGGCGTTAGTGCCGCTGCAGCCGCTTTTGCCAAGACCATGCCGGACGATTTCCGCGTCTCCATCACCAACGCCCCGGGCAAAGGCGTCTATCCCGTCTCCAGCTTCACCTGGCTGTTGATTCCACAGAAATTTTCCGATGCTGCCAAGCGCGACGCTATGAAGGGCTTCCTGAAGTGGATGCTGGCCGATGGCCAGAACTACGCGGAAAACCTCTCTTACGCTAAGCTTCCGAAAGAAGTTGTGGCGAAGGAACTGAAGGCCATCGACAAGATCCAGTAAGGCCGGTCAAAAAGAGTGGCAACAACAACTACCACCGTGCCGAGCGCGGGCCCTTTCACAGGCTTGCGCTCGTTTCTTTCCCGCCTGAACAAGGGTGACGAAATCGCCCGGCTGATCACACTCTTGTTCGCCGTTTCCGTTGTGCTCGTCACGCTCCTGCTGGTCTTCGAGTTATGGCAGGGTTCCGCTTTGCCCCGCCATAAATTCGGTTTCAATTTCTTCCGCACTTCCGTTTGGGATCCGATCTTCGACCAGTTTGGCGCGCTGCCTTTCATCTACGGCACGCTGGTCACCTCAGTTGTTTCGTTGCTGATCGCCGTCCCGCTCGGCATCGGCGCGGCGATCTTTCTCGCGGAACTGGCCCCCGCGAGACTTTCGGACACCCTGGAATTCTTCATCGATCTTCTCGCCGCCGTTCCCAGCGTCATCTACGGTTTGCTTGGAGTTTTCATCGTCATCCCCTTGATGCGCGAATACATCCAGCCAGGTCTGAAGAATTCACTCGGATTCCTCCCTTTCTTTCAAGGCCCGGCCTACGGAGTTGGATTTCTGACCGCGGGCATCGTTCTCGCCATCATGGTTATTCCTTACATCATTTCAGTCTCCCGCGAGGTGTTGCTATCCGTCCCGCGCGACCAGCGCGAAGCGGCGCTCGCTCTGGGCTCCACGCGCTGGGAATCAACTTGGAAAGTTGTCGTTCCTTTTGCGCGCACCGGCATCTTGGGTTCGATTTTCCTGGCCCTTGCGCGCGCCCTCGGAGAAACCATGGCCGTCACCATGGTCATCGGCAACGCGCCTGCCATTAGCGCCTCTCTCTTTTCGCCGGGCGATTCGATCGCTTCCGTGATTGCGAATCAATTCACGGAAGCTACTGGCGATCTCTATCTGCAATCGCTTATCGAACTTGGCCTGGTGCTCTTCCTCCTGACTTTCGTTCTCAACGGGCTTGCCCGCCTGCTGATCCTGGTCACCTCGCAGCGCGGCAGCGGAACGGGGCTTGCATGAACCCGCGTCTGCGCTGGCGCAAATTTGTGAGCAACTTCATGCTCACGATGACCGGCCTGTGCGCCGTCG
>JBGQDD010000338.1:0-4206 GCA_041495665.1 Candidatus Acidiferrum sp. | reverse complement strand
CCCTCCCACGGAGTTCAAAAATTCCAGATCGCGAATGTCGTACGCATTTTCGTTTTGATAATGCTGGACGACCAGGACACCGATGGTTGCCGTGGGTGTTTTCAGAGGAACGCCGAGCCACGAAGGCGACGGCGACCCAACGAGTTCGACTTCACCTTCCGCCGCGAGCCGGTCGAATTCGCTCTGCGGAATCAACATCGGGGATCCCGTGCGGAAAACAAACGCGGTGCAGCTGCGGCCTACCCTTTGCGGTGCGGGCGCCACGTCAACCTGGTCGGCGAAAAATGGAAAGGTAAAGGCGTCCCCCTCCTGATTGTGGAGCGCCACGAAGCAATTCTCCGCGTAAAGAACGTTTTTCAGCGCCTGATGGATGCCCCGCAAGAGCTCGTCCAGGTTGGCAGTTTGGTTGAGGGCATGCACGACCTCGGAGATGACTTGGCGCTCCGCTTCCATCCGGTGGAGATCGGTGACGTCCCGAAATGTGACGACAATTCCTTCGATGGCAGGCAGGTTGGTATGATCGCGGGCCACCGCATCGAACCAGCGCCAACTCCCGTCTTTGCTTTGCAGGCGGCAGCGTCTTCCAAACTTCCCAAGTCGGCTGACTGTCAGATCGCGAAGACACTCGCGAGCTCCGTCGGCATCGTCTACGTGGACAATGTCGATAATCGATCTTCCTACAAGATCTTCCGTGCTGTGGCCCAGGAGGCGGGTGAAACCTGCGCTTGCAAATTGAATGATTCCGTCAGGGCTGAGAATCGTGAGCAGCTCTTGGACGGAGTCCAACAGCGTGGAGAGTTGCTCCGGACCAATGACGGTGCCTTGCGCGAAGGGGGCGCGTTGGGACATTTGGTGGCCGCTCGCGACACCAGCCTGCGCCAAGAGCACCGCGGGCGAGGGTGAGACCTGCATCCTCCGTCGAAAGTTAGCGTTCTAAAACGGCTATGGGGCTACGGAACTACCTACCTAATTCCATCTTACGCAATCTTCGCTTCCCGGAGAGCTGGCACACGTAGGCATGCCGCGAAATGATGACTGTCCGGGAGGACAGGCGTATACCTAAAAATACGCATCTTTTTCTCATACTCCCAGCGTGTTACGCTCCATCGGTTCGAATGCCACGAGGACATAATGTCCTTGGAACTACATGCCTAGACACCCTGAGGAGGCAATCCCGCAATGCACGATACTTGGAAAGATATGTTCGTCATGGGACTTCCCCTGGCAGAGAAAATTATTCGGCCGATCATCATTTATGCGTTCCTGGTGGTCAGCCTCAGGCTCTCCGGAAAACGCGAACTCGTCCAGCTCAATCCTTTCGACCTGGTCGTCTTGCTGACACTCTCGAATACCGTGCAGAACGCCATCATCGGTGAAGACAACAGTGTCCTGGGCGGAATCGTCGGCGCTACTTCCCTGCTGGTCACCAACTATCTCGTCGTTCGCTTCCTTTACGATCACAGGAAACTCGACCAGTTGGTAGAAGGCCGAGCTGACGTCTTAGTGGAAGGCGGCAAGGTGCGCACTCGCAATTTGAAGAGGGAGCTGATTAGCGTAGCGCAGCTCGAAGTGGCTGCCCGCAAGCAAGGCTTTGGCTCGCTTTCCGACCTCGCTCAATGCGTGCTGGAGCCCGGCGGGACGCTTACCTTCGTCGGGAAGAAGCCGACCGGCGAGGACCTGCGTCACCAGGAATTGGTTGGGAAGCTGGAACGCCTGACGCAGGAAATCGCCCTGCTGAGAGGTTCGCAACCGCCCGCACGCGCTTAGTTTAGTGGAGGAAGAAACCTGTCACTGCCAGGCCGAAGCCCAAAGCTCCGATGAGCACGCCGCCGATCCAAAATCCCTTTCGCTTGGTCAGCAGCGTGATCGAACAGATGACCAGCCCTATTTCCAAAAGCGCCGTTCCGCCATCAAGGCGGTCGGCTTGGCGAACCGTCAAATCGCGCTCTTCTTCCAAATTCTTGGCCTCTTTGCTGACATCGACTTTGTCGCCTGCGTAGTGCTCCACTTCCTTCGCATATTTCTCTTTCAGTTCTTCGCCCAATTCCTTGTTCAGCGGCGCCACGATCTTAACTACGTCAGAGAAACCCTGGGTTTCGTGGAGGCGGATGCTCTTCGCCTGGAACTGCGTCCAACGGCTGGCGGCCTGCGTTTCAAGGCGCAGCGCTTCGGTGTGCGCCCGGTGACCGAGCAACGACACGCCGGCCACAATTACTGCCATGATCGAGATCGTAATCGAGACAGGGAGGATGAGCGGATGATCCTCGTGCCCGTGGTGACTCTCAGGAAGTTCGATACCCTCGCCCATTCCCCTGCTCTCCTTCTCTATGATTAAACCGCGGAATCAGAAGCGATGACCTGCAACGACTCGCGCGCCGCCGCCACCGTGCGGTCAATATCCTGGGACGTGTGCGCCACGGACACAAATGCGGCCTCAAACTGTGACGGCGCCAAAAAAATGCCCCGATCGAGCATCTCGCGGAAAAACCTCGCGTATCGCTTGGTGTCGGAGCGCTTGGCATCGGTGTAATTTCGCACCGGCTCCGGTGTGAAGAAAACCGTTGCGAGCGAGCCGATGGCATTGATCTGCGCAGGAATTCCGGCGTCTGCCAATTCCGCGCGGAGATCAAGAACCAGGCGCCGCGCCAGTTCCTTCATCTCTCCGTACAACCCAGGTTTTGTGAGCTGTTTGAGCGCCGCAATACCAGCGCGCATCGCCAGCGGGTTCCCCGCGAGCGTGCCTGCTTGATACACCGGGCCGAGCGGCGCCACATTGTTCATCAAATCGGCGCGCCCGCCATACGCTGCCACCGGAACCCCGCCTCCCATGATTTTCCCGAGTGTCGTTAGATCCGCTTCGATGCCGAGAAGTTCCTGCACCGAGCCATTCTGCAAACGAAATCCGGTGATCACTTCGTCGACGATCAGCAGAGCGCCATTCTTCTTACTGATTTCCTGCAATCCCTTCAAGAAACCCGTCTCTGGAGTAACAACGCCCATGTTCGCAGCGATGGGCTCGACGATGACCGCAGCGATCTTATCCTTATGCTGGAGAAATACGCGCTCGACGGCGTGGAGATCGTTGTAGGGCACGTTCAATGTCAACGCCGCCAGCGCCGCAGGCACTCCCGGGCATTCGGCAATTCCAAGCGTAGCGAGGCCGGAACCCGCCTGCGACAGAAAGCTGTCTGCGTGTCCGTGATAACAACCTTCGAATTTAACGATGAAATCGCGCTTCGTCACTCCGCGCGCCAGCCGCACGGCGCTCATCGTTGCTTCCGTGCCGCTCGAGACAAAGCGAATCTTCTCTATAAATGGAATCGCCCGCGTAATCAGCGTGGCCAGTTCCACCTCCAGCTCCGTCGTCACCCCAAAACTTGTGCCGCGACGCGCCTGGTCGGCAATCGCCTCGCTGATGGCGGGATTCGCATGTCCCAGGATCATCGCGCCCCAGGAACACACATAGTCGAGCAGCTCGTTCCCGTCCGCGTCGTAGAGATGTTGCCCGCTGCCGTGCTCGATAATCAGCGGTTCTCCGCCTACGGACCGGAAAGCCCGAACGGGGCTGTTCACGCCGCCAACCAGCACCTTCTCGGCACGCTCGAATATCTCCCGCGAACGCTTGCGTTCGCGTTTCAATCGGGGTTGCGCTGTACTCATGTTTTCTCGTTCAAATTATCACGCCTTCAGCCAGCGTGCGACATCCTTGGCGTGGTAGGTAAGAATGATTTCCGCCCCGGCGCGCTGGATGCCCGTCAGAATCTCCAGCACCACCCGCTTTTCATCCAGCCAACCCTTCTGCGCCGCGGCCTTGACCATGGCGTACTCTCCGCTGACGTTGTAAGCACCGACCGGAACATCAAACGCCTCGCGCACCCGCCGAATAACATCCAAGTACGCCAGCGCGGGCTTGACCATCACCATATCCGCGCCTTCTTCGAGATCGAGCTCCACTTCCTTCAGCGCTTCCCGCGCATTGGCAGGGTCCATCTGATAACTGCGCCGGTCGCCAAACTGGGGAGCAGACTGGGCCGCTTCGCGGAAAGGTCCGTAGAAACCAGAGCAATATTTGGCGGCATAAGAAAGAATCGCGATGTTCTCGAACTTGTGTTCGTCCAGCGTTTCACGAATGACTCCCACCCGCCCGTCCATCATGTCCGAAGGAGCGACGATGTCGGCGCCAGCGCGCGCGTGCGAGAGCGCTTG
>JBGQDD010000337.1:0-4214 GCA_041495665.1 Candidatus Acidiferrum sp. | reverse complement strand
TTTGTGCTGGTGCTTCGACGATTGCGCAAAGGCGTCGAACGCGCCGCCCAATGACAAGCCGACAATGAGCATCAACGCAACGAGAGATCGTGACATAGAGACACACAATAATACGGCATTTTGGGAAGAGCCACAAAAGCGCACAGCCAGCCTTCGATTAGTGATGGCGCGCGGGCGTGGCGTACGGATATTCGCCCAAGGCGTGCGCGTCCCCTTCGGCAAGGATTTCCACCATCCAGCGATAAAAGTAATCGACGGGGTGATCCATGATCGGTTTGAAGCGGCGGTCGTATTCTCGATGAGCTTTTTCAATGTCGTCTTTCAATCGGATGCAGAGATCTTTGTTTTGGCGGCCCAGGCGCACCTGCTCCGGTCGGAGCATTTTAATATCCTGCATCGAAACTTTGGCTACCCGATTGGCGCGCCGGTGCAATTCCTGTTCTTCGGAGGACAGGCGGTTAACGTCAAACTCATCGCCGAACTCAGGTTCGGAGCCCGCAGCCGGTGGCCCCGGTTCGATCAGTTCAAGCGGTTCCGGTTCGGGAGGCAACTCTAGTTCCGTCGCTACAGGCTGTTCCACGACAGGTGCGGGAGGAACGGGCGGAGCCTGCGCCGCCTTCGGCACTGGCTGCGCAGGCATTGGGCGCTGTGCTTCCGGAGGCGCCTCGGGAGCCGCTTTGCCGACCAAGTCGGTGATTTGAGCTTCCATCGGCGACCGCGGGCCGGACTGCATCGATGAAGCCACGAATCTCGAAAGCACTTCCAGGGTAGCGGCAAGAGAAGCCGCGGAAGTTTGCGCCCGGAGCAGTGACGGCAGCGCGTTGGTAGGCTTGTTGCTGGCGCAGGCGGAGACCACGTCGCTGACCGCATGATGAAGCTCATCCGCGGAGCGCTGGATGCGCTCGAGATTGTCGCGAAGCGCTCGCACGATTGCTTGTTCCACGACGCTGGGTGCCTGTGCCATACCGATTTTCGGGGGTGTTTCGCCCGAAATCCCCCGTCTTGGCATTTTGGGAGCTAGGTGCTTTGGAGTCAACGGCCCAGCGGTACTGGTGTGCCCAATTGTTGCTTAACGAGCAGGAGCAGTGGACCGCAACCAGCTCTTGGTCAAAAAGGGCCAAGGTGTCTAGAGGGTAGTTCTTCCTGAATCCTGACTACTGCGAACGGACGACCCACCCGCGTCCTGGCGCAGGTGCCAGAATAGAAGAGTTTGTGGGGGCGACACGGTTTCGACGGAAGCTGTCGCGGCCCGAAGGCATCCCGGGGTCCACCTGCCCGTAACTTGGTGGAAAACTACATTCCGGAAGACTGTTTTTTCCGGCGGGCACCAGTCGGCGCTAGGGTTTCGAGGACAACAAGCGTCCGGTCCCATCATTTGGGAGTGGACGTCGCCGCTGGATTCTTGCACAAGTACAGTGAGCGCAAGGCCTCGAAGAATGGCTTGACGCTCGAATTGACGGCCACATCGCCCGAGTATCTGACCCCGTCTGGAGCATCCAGATAGACTTCCGCACTGTGACTATCGTCAGCGCGGAAATGTAGCGGCTGCGGAGCCGGAGTCGTCCTGTCACTCACGGACAGAAGCCTTCCGCTCTCGCAGGTGTACAACTTTGCCCAAAGCGAATCAAACAGGGCTTTCGCGCTCGCCTCCGGTTGCATGTCACCCGAATAAGTGATCCTCTCCGTGTTCCACTCCAGAATCCCGCTTCGGCCTGCATTGCCGTGGAACTTGATGACATGCGGCGAAACCTGAGCTGGGGCAGACGTCTGCCCGGCTGTTTTCGCGGCCTCGTCCGCGCTTTTATCCGGTTTGGCTGAAGCGGCGGATAGGATAGGTGCGGGATAGGGAAGATCCACCGAACCGATCATTCCGGTCCGAGTGTCGCAGACGAGCAATCGCACGCGCGCGGTCTCGGGCTTCGGCACGAACGAAATCGTATGCGAAACGCCATGTGCTTTCATGGTTTGAAACTCCGTTTCCGAGAATTTCTGACCGATGCTCTGACGATTGTATTGCAGCGGTAGCCCGCGCGCGTTGAACATGCAGGTGGCAAGTTCAATCTGCACACTTCGCACCCCGCCTTCTGGCGGACCGAACGAAAGAGCGTTAGGATCAATGACCAGAAAATACTTTGTTTGCCCCGGCTGATCGGGAGGCAAGGCGCTGGCCTCGACGAGGATTGAAGTAGCGGTCAAGAAATCATTGCACGCGGCTTGAGACATATGAGCGTCCGTGTCCTTCGCATCTTTCGCCGAAATCGTGGCGTCAGATTCGCGCGCAAAGTAGCCTTCACGAAACGAGAGCTGCACGCCTGGCCGCGTAGTTTTCACGGTAATCCTGCGAAATTCACCGTGCCAGTTCTTATCGGCGGGGTAATAGGCCAACTCGTAGTAGGACGAAGAATCATCGATCGCTCTCTTGACGCATTCCGAGAGGTCGTTGTTATTCAGGCAGACTTTCCCGCCGGTTTGCTGCGCGAGGTTTTTCATGGATTCTTGAGTTGTGAAACGCACGTTGCTCTCGCGGTTTAAGGTAGCTCCAGTCGAAAAAGGATTTAGCTTGCCTCGCGACTCAGGGTCGAAGAGCGCTTGCGTTTCCATCCCTCGTGGATCAACCGGATAAACGGCGATCTGAGCGTCCGTCAGAGCGCTCGCCACGGCATTCATGTCGGCACTGTAATTTCGCATTCCGCTGAACTTGGCCACCATGGTTAGGTTCGCGTCCGGCGTGATGGCCAGCGGAAACGCGGATGATAGCCAGATCAGGTTCTTCCTGCCGGGGTAGCCGCTGACGTGCCGGGCGATCACGCGCAGCGCGTCGAGAGTCAACTTCACTCGAATATCCACCGACTCCGCGTATTGCTCTCTCTCAAATCGCTGCAGTTGCAATGCGCGCATCGCCAGCAGCGCGTTAGAATTACTGCCGCCGCCCGGCGGTCCTCCCGGAACGTCACTCTGGCCCTCGGCTCCCGCCATCTCTTCCAGCAGCGAAGAATGACTCAAAGGATCGTCGCGAGCATCCTTGGCTTGCAGATTGGCGGCCTCCAGCGTCAGCGCCCGTTCCGCCGCAGCATGAAGAAGTTTCGTGTCTGTCGTAAAACTTTGCAGCAATTGCAGTTCCCTACCCAGCAGAAACACCGCCATGGGCACATCGCTCGGCGAAGACGCCAGCAGCCGCACCATTTTCTGCCGGACCTGCAATTGCGTCGCAGCGTCCGTGTTCAATCCGTCCACCAGCAGAATGGTAGGCGGCGCCGACAAACTCTTCGTGGTCACCAAATTCGTATAAACGCCCGCGGGGAGTTGCAGCGCCGCTTTTTCCGAATCGGGGGCCTTTGCCAGTGCGCGATCTAACAGTCGGAAAGATGCAATCTGTTGTTGATCCTTGTGTGACCCTGCCTGCTCGGTGATTTGAAAATCAGTGGCAGTGAGGTCGCGGACAGGATTTCCATGGTGATCTCTCGCGACGACGTCCACCGTAACCAGGCGTGTGGTCACCTTCAAGACTGCCGGAGGTTCCTGCTGGGAAGGCCGAGATTGCAGCTGGCTCTTTTCCTGGGAGACTCCCGTCGCGCACAGGATAAGCAGGAGCGTCCCAATAGAGAGGAATCGGACGGAATTTCGCGTGGTTAGAGAACAAGAAACTTTCATATCTGAGCGCCTTTTCCGAGGCCCTGCCGCCCCGGGCTTAATGTCTGCAATGATATAAGAATATCGAAATTCTTGAGTGGAAATTTCGGTTTTCAGTTTTCCAGCCCTGCTCGTGTTCCTTCTACTTGGCTGCCACTTCAAGTCCGTGCGGCGCCCCGTGAATTGAGGTGGCTTCCACGATAGCTCCAATAGTATCCGTTCCTTTGAGTCCTTCAATCTTGGACTATCAATTGGGGACGGTCGCCTCGACCCGAACCTCAAGCCTCCGCAGACGCCAAACCCCATTGCCATCGAAGGTGCTATAATCAGGTCAGTGGGGGCGACACGGTTTCGACGGAAGCTGTCGCGGCCCGAAGGCATGCCGGGGTCCACCTGCCCGTAACTTGGTGGAAACTAGAAATGCCAACAACAACTTGGCACTTGCAGCTTAATTAATTAAGTTGCCGCTTCCCCGGGCTTCGCTCATGGGCCCGGTCAGAAGCGTCACACAGTGAGCTGGCCTGAGCCTTTCGGTCCGTAAGGCTCGGGCGAGAACCATCGGACTAGTCGGCTGCGTTTCTTGC
>JBGQDD010000336.1:0-4218 GCA_041495665.1 Candidatus Acidiferrum sp. | reverse complement strand
GAATGCCTGTCCCACCAAAGAGGAAACAAATGCCACCAGGCCCAGCACCGATGCAGCAGCCGGAACGCCAGCCGATCCCCGGCGTGAAGAATCTCGTCGCCGTTGCCAGCGGCAAAGGCGGCGTCGGCAAGACCACCGTGGCCGTGAATCTCGCGCTGGCTTTGTCAAAGCTCGGCCACAAAGTCGGATTGCTCGACGCCGACGTTTACGGGCCCAACGTGCCGATTATGCTGGGCGCGACAGAGCAGCCCGCGGCCACGCCCGATAAGCACATGATCCCCGTGCAATCGCAAGGTCTGAAGATGATTTCCATGGGCCTGCTGAATCCCGGCGACAAGCCCATGATCTGGCGCGGGCCGATGCTGCACAGCGTGATTACGCAATTCCTGCGCAGCGTGGAGTGGGGCGAGTTGGATTACCTGATCATCGATCTTCCGCCGGGCACGGGTGATGTGCAGTTGACGCTGATCCAGACGGTTGCCGTCACCGGCGCTGTCCTGGTGACCACTCCATCGACCGTGGCGCTTGCGGATGTTCGCAAAGCCATTGAAATGTTCCGCCAGGTGAATGTGGAAGTTCTCGGCGTGGTCGAGAATATGAGCACGTTCTCCTGCCCGCACTGCGGCAAGGCGGTGGACATTTTTGGCCACGGTGAAGGCTCGAAAACAGCAATCGCTTATGGCGTGCCCGTGCTCGGCGAAGTTGAAATCGATCCGCGCATTCGCATTGGTGGGGACACTGGGAAGCCGGTGGCGGCGCTGGGCGAAGACGGCGCGGGTGCGAAGAGTCTTTACAGCGTCGCGCGCGCCGTCGTCGCGCGCCTGGCGGAAGTTGCCGGCACCACTGGCGGCCCCGCGGTTCAGATCGATTGAAGCTTCACACTTCTTTTTTTTCGTCGGGATTCTGCAACGCTGCGATCTTGCCAAGCAGGCAGTTCCGGCACAGGCATCCCTCCGCCTCGGCCGGCATCGGGATTTTTGGCAGTTCCGCGCACCAGCAGCCGCCTTCCGGCTTGCAAGTCATCGCAGCTCCACACTGTGCGCAGCGGGATTCCACCAGGCGATGATGGCGCAGTTGTGGCGCGCCGTCCAGCGGCGCACGCGGCGGTGCAGCCGGGTTTCCTTGTCAGTTGGGCAACGCGGATGATATCTTGACGTGATTCCCTGTACGTGGATTTTTGCGTAGGGGCACGATATATCGTGCCCCTACAATGAAATAGCGCCGCCCGCATGTTGCTAGTACATCAGTACACCGGAGAGAAGGACACGATTGGCTCGACAACCGGACATACGGCCCTATCGCGGCAAGCGGCCGCAGATCGCGGCTTCGGCCTATATCGACCCCGCCGCCGTTATCATCGGTGACGTGGTAATTGGCGAGGACTCCAGTGTCTGGCCGTGCTCGGTGGTTCGCGGCGACGTGCACTACATTCGCATCGGTGCGCGGACGAATATTCAGGACGGCTGCGTGTTGCACGTGATGCGCGACGAGTGTCCGCTGGTCCTTGGCGATGACGTGACCATCGGCCATTCCGTGACGCTGCACGGCTGCACCATCGAGTCGCGCTGCTTGATCGGCATGGGCGCGGTTATTTTGAACGGCGTGACGATTGGCGCGGGCAGCATCGTCGCGGCGGGCACGCTCATTACGGAGCGAACTGCGATTCCTGCGGGCAGCTTGGTCCTGGGCTCCCCTGGGAAAGTAAAGCGCATGCTGACGGGGATCGATCAGGCAGCGATTGACGCCTACGCCCAGCGCTACGTTGGCTACAAAAATATTTATCGCGAGGAACCCACCGAGTGAGCGAAGGCGCAGCCAAAAAAGAAGAGAAGCCGCGGAAATTTCAGGCAATTCGTGGCACGCGCGACCTCCTGCCGCCGGAGACGGCTCTTTGGAATCGTGTGGAGCGAACCGTGCACGAGGTCTTCGCCACCTTCGGCTTCAGCGAAATCCGCCCGCCCATCTTCGAACCCACGGAACTCTTTGCCCGTGCTGTCGGCGGTGAGACTGATATTGTGTCCAAAGAGATGTACACCTTCGCAGACAGCATGGACGATCATCCGGACTTCGGCGCGAGGATGGCCAGGTTAAAGAAGGAGAATGCGGAGGCCATAACCGCTACCCCAGAAGGGAAAATGTTACTGGTGCGGGCGCCTGAGGATTTACCAATACCACTAATTAGCCTTCGCCCTGAGGCGACGGCGAGTGTTTGTAGGGCGTACATCGAACACGGGATGCAGCAACTGCCGCAGCCAGTGAAGCTGTATTACATGGGGCCGATGTTCCGGCGGGAGCGGCCGCAGAAGGGGCGCTACCGGCAATTTTATCAGATTGGCGCGGAAGTGCTGGGCGGTAGCGACGCGCCGGCGATTGATGCCGAAGTGATTGAAATGGTCATGACGTTTTTCGACCGGCTGGAATTGCAGGGCGTGCAGCTCGATATCAATTCGATCGGCTGCCGCGACTGCCGGCCGAAATACGTCGAGCTGCTGCGCGCGGAGCTCCTGAAAGTGAAGGACAAGCTGGGGCCGGACAGCCAGCGGCGCATCGAAACGAACCCGCTGCGCGTGCTCGATTCCAAGCTCGAAAGCGAGCAGGGCATTATCGCCGCGCTGCCGCGCATCGCCGATCATCTCTGCGAAGCCTGCGCGACGCATTACGCTGCCGTGAAGCGCCAGCTTGAAATGCGCGGAGTGATCTACCGCGAGAATTGGCGGCTGGTGCGCGGGCTGGACTATTACATGCGGACGACCTTTGAAATCACGGCGCAGGGCCTGGGCTCGCAAAATGCCGTCTGCGGCGGCGGGCGTTACGATGGACTTGTAGAATTGCTTGGCGGGCCGCCAACAAAGGGCATCGGCTTTGCCATCGGCGAAGACCGCGTGATCTTGTCGCTGCAGGAGAGCGGGAAAGCGCCTGCCCAGCAGGGCCGCGACGTGTACATCGCCTGGATGGGTGACCGGGCGCACGCGACCGCCATCCGCGCGGCGAAGGTTCTGCGCAAGGGGGGCTTCAGCGTCGAACTGCCGCCGGTCGAGCTAAAATTCGGAAAAGCACTCGGCCAAGCCGATAAACTCGGCGCGAAGTATGCGCTGATTCTGGGCGATAATGAAGTATATGAAGGCTTGTGGACGCTGAAGACACTAGCAGACGGCTCGCAGCAAAAACTGACCGAACCACAATTGTTGGATTTTCTGCGGAAGTTGTAGTGGCGGGTCTTTAGACCCGCGCTTTGGTGGCCCAGGCTTTAGCCTGTGTTGGTTGGCCGCCCTTGGCGGAAGAGAAGAGCACAGACTGAAGTCTGTGCCACCAGAAGAGGGAAAAATTGCTCGACTTTTTAGGCAACTTGAAACGCACACACTACTGCGGCGAATTGCGGGCCTCCGACGACGGCCGCGACGCGCTCGTCATGGGCTGGGTGGCGCGGCGCCGCGACCTCGGTAATCTGCTCTTTCTGGATATCCGCGACCGCACCGGCATCGTGCAGGTGGTCTTCAACAAGGAGACGCAGCCCGCGGCGCATGCCAAAGCGGAGCAGGCGCGCAGCGAATTCGTCGTCGCCGTGGAAGGCAAAGTCCTCAAGCGGCAGAAAGCCAATCCGGACTTGGCCAGCGGGGAAGTCGAGATTGTGGCGGCGAAGCTGCATATTCTGAACAATGCCAAGACGCCGCCGTTCCCGATCGAAGACGAAATCAACGCGGCGGAAGAAACGCGCCTGCGCTTCCGCTATATCGACCTGCGCCGCTCGAAGCCGCACCAGAATCTCGCGCTGCGCCACAAGATCATCCTGGAAATTCGCAAGACAATGGACGAGATGGGTTTTATCGAAGTAGAGACGCCCATGCTCACGCGCTCGACTCCGGAAGGCGCGCGCGACTTTCTTGTGCCCAGCCGCGTGCATCACGGGCAGTTTTACGCGCTGCCGCAATCGCCACAAATCTTCAAGCAGATTTTGATGATCGCGGGATTGGACAAGTACTTCCAGATCGTGAAGTGCTTCCGCGACGAAGATTTGCGCGCCGACCGTCAGCTGGAATTCACGCAGCTCGACCTGGAAATGTCATTTCCGAGGCAGGAAGACATTTTTCACGTGATCGAAAAGGTGATGGTGCGCGCCTGCGCCGTCGCGGGGATCAAGGCGGAAGCGCCGTTTCCGCATATGCTTTATAGGGACGCCATTCGAAGGTACGGCAGCGACAAGCCGGACCTGCGCTTTGG
>JBGQDD010000335.1:0-4251 GCA_041495665.1 Candidatus Acidiferrum sp. | reverse complement strand
GTGGGAACCGAAGAGCGAAACGCGAGGTCTAGCGGAATTTATCGAGTATCTCGATTACTACGCTCAGGCTGGCGGAGCGGTGAGCCTGGAAGAGGACGCGCCGGGAGACGCGGTGCAGTTGATGACCGTGCATGGAGCGAAGGGGCTGGAATTTCCACAGGTGTTTCTGCTGCGGGTGAATAGCCGCGCGTTTCCGGCTACCGAGCGTTCCCGCGTGTTCGAATTCCCCGTGGAGCTCATGAAAGAAGGCGGCCCTGCGGAGCAGTTTCATATTCAGGAAGAACGGCGGCTGTTTTACGTGGCCCTGACGCGCGCGGAAGAACGCCTGACTATCACGACGGTGACCGAGAAAAAGGGAAAAGTGCCAGTGTTCATCGAAGACATCGTCATGGAAGCGGCGATCAAGCGGCAGGACGTGCATCAAATGATGCCCAAACTGCCCCCCGCGGGAATGAAAGATCGGGCACAGGAAGGACGTCCGGAAGATGTGCAACTCTTCCCCGCCGCCGCGGAACCGGCAAAGATTTTTTCGCGCATCGCGGATTGGGCGGGAAAGTTTCATCCTCCGTCCTCCGAACCGCTGACCCTCAGCCCTTCCGCGGTGAACGGTTACCGCACCTGCCCGCAACAGTATTTGTTCGGGTATTTGTGGTCGCTGCGGGAAGGACCGAAGGCGGCGATGAATTTTGGGGCCGTGATGCACACCACCATCAAACGATTTGTCGATCAACTGCGCAAGGGCGTGAAGCTGCCGTTTGACGAAGTGCGGAGGATTTTTGAGACGGAATGGAATTCGAAGGGATTTGAAGACGAATATCAGGAGGGAGAGTACAAGAAGGATGGGCTGGAGCAGTTGCGGGTGTTTCATGCAGGCATGATCGCGGATACGCCGCAGGCGTTGGAGCAGGAGAAAGCGTTCGAATTGCCGATGGAGAACAATGTCATCATCAAGGGCCGCATCGACCAGATCAATTCCTTGGGGAACAGGCGCGATGTGGAAATCGTGGATTACAAGACCGGGCGGCCGAAAAAGGATGTGGACGCAACGAAGGATTTGCAACTGAGCTTGTACGCGCTGGCAGTGAAAGAGATTTTGGAGCTGGAGCCCGTGCGGCTGGTGTTTCATTATTTGCAGAACAATCAGCGCCAGGTGACCACGCGGGACGCTAAGCAGTTGGATGAGGCGCAGAAAATCGTGCAGGAAGCAGCGGCCGACATTCGCGCCGGGGAATTCCCCGCGAAGCCGGGCTTCGTCTGCCGCAATTGCGCCTATAAGCCCATCTGCCCGGCGCATGAAGAGGCCCTGAGCGCCTGAGCGCATCTTGAAAAATTCTCTATGATTTTCTCAACGAAAGTCTAATTGGAGAACACCCTGTGAATCGCAAAAATATCTATTTGTCCCTTTGCATTCTCGGCGCCGCCATCCCCTACTCCCAATTCGTCCCGTTGGTCATGGAAAACGGGCTGCACCTCGGACTGCTCGTGCGCCAACTCTTCGCCAACCGCATCAGCGCCTTCTTCGGGCTGGATGTCCTCGTCTCGTCCGCAGTCCTCTTGGTGTTTATGCGCGTCGAGGGAAGGCTGCTCCGCATGCGGTTCCGTTGGATTCCGATTGTCGGTCTATGCGCGGTGGGAGTTAGTCTGGCCCTGCCGCTCTTCCTCTATCTTCGCGAGCGCGCCCTGGAAGGTTCCAAAGGAGCAGACTATCGCGGCGTCGCTCCCGCGTAGTAACCCTCGCGCGTCAGGATAGTCAGCCCTTCGCGGCGCACCCGCACCTCGATGGAATGATATTCCGCGCCGCGGTCCGTTCCGCTCGGAGCGTAAGCCAACGTGTACTGGTTGCGGGCTTCTTCGGTCACCCGTCCATACAGCTCTTCCATCGCCCGGCTCTTCAATCCGTAATAGACGTCCCCGCCGGTGTCGTGAGCGTACTTGGAAAGGCGTTCGAATCGCCGCTCGAAAAAAGCGCTGCCCACGCCGACACCGTAAACCGCGACGTTGTACCGCAACAGCTCCTTCAGCACCGCATCGTACTTATTCACGTTGAACTTCGGCCCGTTCACGCCATCCGAAATCAGAAAAATAATCTTGCGCCGCTGCCGCTCCGGGTCGCGATCCTTCAGCAACTGCGCCGCGGCATACACCGCATCATCCAGTGCTTTGGTCGGCTGGCCCTTGATGTTCAACGTAGCGCCGGCAATATTCGGCGCGTCTCCCATCGCCGAGTGCCCGTTAATCGACGGTCCATTGCTGATGGCGGGGCTCGAAGGCCCCACGGAAGGCTCGTCGTCGAGATGGGTGCGTTTAAGTTCCGTCAGGAGCTTGTCCTGGTCGGTGATGAAGCCCTTGCCTTCGTGGAAAAACTGGTCAAATCGGCAGACGAAGGCCTCATCCTTCAAGCTCAGGCCCGCAACCACGGACAGCAAACTGTCGGAAACTTGCTTGGCATCCTTCGATTTCAGGTCGTTGTCAATCAACAGAACCATCGAAATGGGAACTACTTCCGCCCGGAAGAAGGCGATTTTCTGTTCGATGTTGTCTTCAAAAATTCGAAATTCGTCCTGCCTCAGGTCCGGAACGAGCCTCCCCGCCCCGTCCTTGACCGTGACGGGGACGATGACTTGATCCACCGGGATCCTGATCCTCGTCTGCGCGCCGCTCTGTTGCGCCGAGGCCGGCGCATCCTGCGCGGGCGAAGCACTGCCGGCGCCCTGCCATGGCTGTTGCGCCTTCAGCGCAGCGAAGGACGCCGCCAAGAACAATATCGCCGCCAACAACATCGTTTTTCGTAGACTTTTCATAGTCCTCAAGCCAAACTTCCTATTGAAATTATCCGCGTGGGTGCTTTAGGCCACGCATCCATCGCACTGCTTCGCGGCATCCTACAGTGCGGCAGTACCCCCCGCGGCGTTTTTTCCGGCCGGGCATCTCTCGCAGAGGAAAGTATACATGCATTCGATGCATAAGCTTTTGATGCAATGTGTGACGGCAGCGGTTGTGGTGACTTTGGCCATTCCTGCCTTGCCCCAGGAGCCTGCCCCACAAGGGCCGGTGATCAAGTCGCAGGTAAACCTGGTGAACCTGTTTGCGACCGTGCGCGACAAGAACAAAAGGATCGTGCCCACCCTGAAACAGGAAGACTTCAGAATTTCCGAAGACAATCAGGACCAGAAAATCGCCTTCTTTTCGAGAGAGGTGGCCCTGCCGATCACCCTGGCGCTGCTGCTCGACACTTCCGGCAGCGAGCAGGACATGCTAAGCGCCATCCAAGACGCCGGGAGCCAGTTCATCGCCCGCATCATCCGCAAGGGTGATGAGGCGCTGGTGATGTCCTTCGATTCCAATGTCGATCTCCTGTCGGATTTCACGGACGAGCGCAGCCAACTGGAACGCGCCATTCATAAGAGCCGGATCAACGTGCCGGATCAGGGAGCCAGGGTTGGAAATCCGGGCCCGATCGGATCGCGGCAAATCACGGGCACAGCTCTCTACGACGCCATCTACCTCGCGTGCAGTGAAAAACTCGCTACGGAAGCCGGGCGCAAAGCAATTGTCATTGTTACCGACGCGCAGGACGAGGGCAGCAAGGTAAGATTGGAAGAGGCGATCGAAGCCGCCCAGCGCACGGACACCGTGATTCACATCCTGCTCGTGGCGGACCCGCGCTATGGCGGCAACGCAGGCGTTGCACACAAACTCGCTGAGGAGACCGGCGGGCGCATGATTTCCGTTCGCTCGGAAAAAAAGCTGATGGAAGCTTTTGATGAAATTTCCGTAGAGCTGCGCAGCCAATATACGCTGGGTTACTATCCGACCAACTCGGCCCAGGATGGAAAATTCCGCAAACTCAAAGTCGAGATGACCGATCACGATCTGAAGGTCCTCACCCGCAAAGGCTACTACGCTCCAAAGGGATGAGGGCGTAGCTAACTTTCGCACTGCGTTGCTTTGTCAGCGGTACAATCTCCGAGGAACGCCTCTCAACCGCGCGAATTGTTTCCAAACTACTTCATCTCCTGCACGAATCCCAGATTCACCGGTTGGGTCGGAATTGACTTGAACGACTTGCCCGCCAGGAGTTGCTGCTGGTCATCCACACTTTTCTCCCATGTCGAAAAGCTTACACTCAGCGAAACCATCGCTGCCCGAATGGTTCGAGTAATGGAAATCGCGTCCTGCACGCTTGAGATCGCGCTGATGGGCGTGAAACCTGACATCGCAATATCCATGCTGGCGTTGGCAATGTTGTAT
>JBGQDD010000334.1:0-4262 GCA_041495665.1 Candidatus Acidiferrum sp. | reverse complement strand
GCCATCTTTCAATGCCGTAACAATTTCCTTGAATCTTTCCGACGTCAGCGCCGCTCCATCCAGAAGCAGCAACGCTACTTGCCTGAGCACATCCCTCGCCGCATAGCGCGAGAGCACCACGTGGCAATCCACCCTGGAGATGATTTCGCGTGCGTCGTATTGAAAAACCAGGCCGAGCAGGTCGCCCAGCGCCGCGCAGTCCGTGGCATGCCCTCCCAGCATCGAAGCGGCGCGTTCGCACCAGGCCTGTTGTTCAGGCGAAGGCTCTGCAGCAAGCCAGCCGCGCTCGCGCAGGATGGCGAGAACGTCGCTGGCAGTGAAGGGATTCGCCGCGGCAACAGAAGCGCCAGAATGATCGGCAGGAAGCATCAACAGGATTGTAACGTAGGGCGCAGCTTTATCCTGAGCGCAAGCGAAGGAACGAAGCGCCCCGACAAGCACACTTCGGCAATTCAGCGGGAAGTGAGTGTAGCAATCACATGCGCCGCGATGGCTTCCCCGCGGCCGATGGCGTCAACGCCTTCGTTGGTTTTGGCTTTGAGATGAATCTTTTCCACGCCAACGCTCAACGCTTTTGCCAGTGCCTCGCGCATTCTCGGAAAATGCGGTCCTAGCTTGGGCTTTTCCGTAATCACCACAGCATCGATGTGTTCGATCGCGAACTGTTTCTCATCCAGCAGTTTTTTCGCGTGCTCCAGGAAGAGCATGCTGTTCGCGCCCTTCCACTTCGGATCCGTGTCCGGAAAATGCGTCCCGATGTCGCCAAGCCCCGCCGCGCCCAACAACGCATCGCAGAGTGCATGCGCCAGCACGTCACCGTCCGAATGCCCTACCGGCCCCTTATCGAACGGCAGCTCGATCCCGCCAACAATAAGTTTCCGTCCCTCTTCGAGCCGATGCAGGTCGTAGCCGATTCCGCAGCGCGTGCTCATGCCTTCTGGCGCTCGCGTTCGAGGTAGAAGCGCGCCAGTTCCATATCCGCAGGCTTGGTGATTTTCATATTCCGCTCGGAGCCCAGCACGACGTGCACATCGTGCCCCATGCGCTCGACGAGTCCCGCCTCATCCGAGGCATTCACACCATCGGCTTCCGCACGCGCAAACGCTTCTTTCAGAAGTTTCGTCGAAAACGCCTGCGGCGTCTGCGCCAGCACCACGCGCTCGCGCGGCACCGTGCCGGTAATCAACGCCACGTCCTCCGGCAAACTGGCGCGCTTTACTTCTTTGACCGTGTCCATGGCCGGGATGCCCAGAATCGCAGCCTCGCACCGCCGCGCTTCTTCGATCACTCGCGCGATCTGCTCCGGCGTCACGAAGGGCCGCACCGCGTCATGCACCAGCACGATCTCCGTGTCGTTCGCCACCTCGCGCAACGCCGCAGCCACCGAATCCTGCCTCGAATCGCCGCCCTTTACGACACGCACGGACTGCTTGAATTTTTCCTGCTTGATCCGTTCCTCCAGCCGCCCCACTTCATCCGCCCGCGTCGCCACAATGATGTCCGTCACCTGCGGGCAAGCGGCAATCCGCCTCAGGCTGAGGATCACGATCGGCGTTCCATCCAGCTCCAGAAACTGCTTGGGCGTTTCCGCGCCCATGCGCGTTCCCATACCGGCGGCGGGGAGAATAGCAGCGATTCGGCTCATGTTCGGAGCGATTCCGCCCGGACGCTTCACGGCACGGACTCGCAAACTTCAGAGTGTACCTCAAGCGGGGGCATGCGGTGAAATCGATAGCGGTGACACGCCATCCCAGGCCGTCGAGCTGTATTTCAACGCATTACCTGACGTAGAGCCGCGGGACGCGCTGGCTCACCGCGCACAGCAGATCCGAGGTGACTGTCCCGATGCTGCGCGCCACGCGATTCGCCGGCAGCACTTGCTTGCCGTCCGTCCCATGGACCGTGGCCACGTCGCCGACCTGCGCGCCCTCGATGTCCGTGACATCAATCATGGTCACATCCATCGAGATGATCCCCACAATCGGAGCGAGCTTCCCACGCAGCAGAACATTTCCGTGATTTCCCAGTGAGCGATGGATTCCGTCTCCATACCCCGCGGCCAGAACGCCGATGCGCGTGGGCCGCTGGGCCACAAATGTGGCGTCGTATCCGACTCCAGCGCCCGCAGCAACGTTGCGAACGCTGATAATCCTCGAACAAAGGCTCATCACCGGCTTCAGCACCAGCCGCGCTTCGGCTTCCTCGCGCTTTTCCACGGGATCGTAGCCCGGATGGTAGCCATATAGAATCGCTCCGGGCCGCACCATATCCGCCCAAGTCTCCGGCCGTGTCACGATGGCTGCGCTGTTCGCCAAGTGCACGATGCCGGGATCGATTCCCAGCGCGCGCAGCCGCTCGAGTGCGGCGTAAAAACGCTCCTCTTGTTCGCGGGTCTGCTGCCCAACGAAGGTTTCCGTGAAAACTCCCGATGAAGCAAAGTGCGAAAAGATGCCCGTAAGCTGAATGTTCTTGCACTTTCCGAGCTGTCTCGCAAAACACTCGACGTCGCCGGAAGCGATGCCCAGCCGGTTCATCCCCGTATCGATCTTCAAATGAAACGGTACGCGCCGCTTTCCGCGGCGGCGCGCCGCCGCGCGATCGAGCAGCGCCAATTGTTCGCAGCGATGGATCACCGCCGTGAGGTCGTGCTCCACCAGCCGGGATTCCTCTCCCGGCACGAAACTCGTCAGCACCAGGATGGGCTTGCGGACGCCGGCTTGGCGCACGGCAATGCCCTCGTCCGTGCAGGTAACCCCAAACCAATCCGATCCGGCCTTCTCCAACGCCTTTGCCACCTGCGGGCCGCCGTGGCCATAGCCATTGCCTTTGACGATGGAGAGAATCTTGCGCGGCGTCTTGCGCTTTTCTTGCGGCGGATTTACGTACTTGCGAATCGCTTCCAGATTGTAGGTCAGCGCGCCAAGCGAAACTTCCGCCCATACCGGACGACGCACTTCTTTGCGGGGACTCTTCTGTGTGCCTGCCATGGGCCTTCCGAAAAATTCAGTTTACGCCATCCATACGCCGTCCGCAGACGGCCACATTGGCTGCCTCGTGAATGACAACCCCCTCTTACACTGCAACCCAAAGGCCCTTACCCTCCCCTTAAGGGAACACTCTAGTGCAGCTAGGAAAGGGAACATCCTTTACGAGGCTGGACACACCGATACTCTTCTCGCTGTTTTTGCTTGACCGACTTCTCTTTCCCTGGTATTCTAGATTGTAGGTATATCTGTCGTTAATCCCGTAGCCTCGGTCCACCGTTCATCCCCCGTTGCAACCAGATAGGACAGTTGGCCAATTTTTGTGCAACCTAAGTCCCTTTAGAACCAACACTTACAGGGGCTATAGAAGTGTTCATTCTAAACAACTTAAAACCATTTAGAATGAACGCTTTCAAAAAAATAGGGTCGAAGCCCACATTTTGCACAATTTTGGTGCAATATAAGTCCCTTTAGAATCAACACTTATAAAAGTGTTCATTCTAAAGGACTTTATCTCCCTTTAGAATGAACACTTATGAAAAACAGGCCGGGTGGGGGGGGTATTTCTGACCAGGCACTCGGCACCAGGACTATCCCAAGTGTGGTTGAATTGCCGCACTGCTCAACAATTACATGTCGTCGGGGGCAAATTGCGAGAACGCGTCCGGCGCCGCCTCTTCAAACCGTGTGAACCGGCTCCGAAACACGAATTTCACCATGTCCGTCGGCCCGTTTCGCTGTTTGGCGATTCGGAGTTCCGTTTCTTCCCTTTCTTCAGGCGTCGCCCCTGCCTTGAAGAAGTGCGGCCGGTAAATGAACATCACCATGTCGGCATCCTGTTCGATGGCGCCCGACTCGCGCAAATCCGAAAGCTGCGGCCCGCGTTCATCGCGCTCCGGCGCGCGCGAAAGTTGACTGAGCACCAGCACGGGAATCTGTAATTCCTTGGCCAGGCCCTTCAAAGCGCGAGAAATGCTGGAGACTTCTTCTTGCCGGTTGCCGAAGCGCCCTCGTCCGGTGATGAGCTGCAAATAATCAACGATCAGCATCGAAAGCCCTTTGTCGCGCTTCAGCCGGCGCGCCTTGGCCCCGATTTCCAGCACGCTGATCGAGCCCGCGTCATCGAGCCACAACGGTGCAGCCGATATTGTTCCCAGGGATTCCGTCATTCGCCGCCAGTCTTCTTTGCTGAGATGGCCGGTACGGAATTTGTGCGCGTCAATCTGCGCCACCGACGCCACCAGCCGCTGCAGCAGCGATTCCTTGGACATTTCCAGG
>JBGQDD010000333.1:0-4266 GCA_041495665.1 Candidatus Acidiferrum sp. | reverse complement strand
CTCCTATTTCGCCACCGTCGAAGAAGCCGTCGAAGAAATTCGCCAGGGCCGCATGGTCGTCCTCGTCGACGACGAGGATCGCGAAAACGAAGGCGACCTCGCCATGGCCGCCGAAAAAATCACGCCGGAAGCAATCAACTTCATGGCCAAGTACGGTCGCGGCCTGATCTGCCTGCCGCTCACCGAAGAGCGCTGCGACGAGCTTCGCCTCCCGCTTATGTCTCCCATCAACACTTCCGTGCATGGCACCGCTTTCTGCGAAGCCATTGACGCGCGGCGCGGCGTTACCACCGGCATCAGCGCTTCGGATCGCGCCATCACCATCCTGGCAGCCAGCGATCCGAATACAAAACCGCAGGACCTCGCGCGCCCCGGCCACATTTTTCCGCTGCGCGCGCGCAATGGCGGCGTGCTCGTCCGCGCCGGCCAGACGGAAGCCTCCGTCGACCTCGCGCGCATCGCCGGATTGACTCCCTCCGGTGTCATCTGCGAAATCATGAACGAAGACGGCACCATGTCCCGCGTGCCGCAGCTCGTCGAATTCTGCAAGGAACACAACCTGAAGATGCTCACGGTGGCGGACCTCATTCGCTACCGCATGCAGCACGAGCGCTACGTGCGGCGTGTAGCGGAAGCGGTCCTGCCCACGCGCTTCGGCGATTTTCGCATGATTGCTTACGCCAGCGACGTGGACCACGATCAGCACGTGGCTCTCGTGCGTGGCGAGCTGGAGGGTGCGGAGCCGGCGCTGGTGCGCGTCCATTCGCACTGCCTCACTGGAGACGTCTTCGGTTCGACCGCTTGCGATTGCAGCGAACTAGTCTCGCGCTCGTTGGCCGCCATCGCCAAGGAAGACCGCGGCGTCTTTCTCTACCTGCACCACACCGGACGCGGCTTCAGCGTCGAGACCGTTGAAGAGCCCGGCGCGCTCCCGCAAATTCATTTCCACAAGCGCGGCCAGCTCGATCGTGAACCTGCGCGCCAGCGCATGGTCCAGCACGAAAGCGGCATCGGCGCGCAAATCCTCATCGACCTCGGCCTCAAGGACATTCGCGTCCTCACCAATCATCCGAAAAAAGTCGTCGCCCTCGAAGGCTACGGCATCCGCATCGCCGACCAGGTCCCCCTGCGCATCGAGCAGCCCCGCCCCACCCACCAAACCTTATGATTCAGCACACAACATCCACCGCGATCGTTCCGAGCGTAGCAGGGCCTCTGCCGCGTCGCGCACCTTCGCTATCTGTTATTCCACGCGGAGCACGGCCTCGGCCTCATCGCGCGTCCTTCCCATCCTTCATTTCGAGCGAAGAACGGCCTCTGTCTCGTCGCGCCCCCTCCCCATCCGTCATTTCGAGCGCAGCGAGAAATCTCTCTTATGGTTTGTCAGGTGGCTCTTCGGCTTCCCCAGCGGTTCGCGAAGCCGCTGGCTGCGTAGAAGTCTTAACACGCGATTTTGCGGGTGGCGTCTTGGGTTTTGCGCAGCCGGAGCATCCCGCTGCCGGCGGCGCATTTTTGGAGTTGGCCTTTCCCGCCACCAAGTACTTGCGCATTTTCTCAAGTCGCTTTGGCCCGAGCCCGCGAATCGCCAGCAAATCGTCCACGCTCTTGAACGCGCCGTACGACTTGCGCATCTGTAAAATCTTTTCTGCGGTCGCCGGTCCGATTCCCGGCACCAGTTGCAGTTCTTCAGAGGTCGCCGCATTAATATTTACCGGCGTGGCCGGCGGTTTTTTCTTGGCGAACGCACACGGACAGAGCAGCAGGCAGAAAATCAGGGGAACGCGGGATGCGAATGACCGCCACGCCATGGCGGGACTATGATGCACAAACTACGTCTCTAAAGCAACAATAGAGACGCATCAGGCCATTAACTTAGCCGCGTGGCCTGCGCATCGTAGGTTTCGAGTTCGCCGAAGAGAGCGGCTTGGGATTCAATTTGCGCGCGGTCGCCGACGACGACGATTTGCATGTTGGCGGAGTCCAGATATTTGCGCGCCGTTGCGAGCAAATCTTGCGGCGTGAGGGCGCGGACTTTCTGGCGATAGGTTTCGAGGTAGTCGTCCGGCAATTCGTTCAGCGCCACGGTGGAGAGTTGCGACAGCAAGCCATCCTGCGTCGCGAGCCCCATGGAAAAGACGCCACTCAGATAATTTTGCGCGTCGGCCAATTCCGGCTCCGGCACCGGCACGGACCGCAGCTTGTCCATTTCGTAAAAAATCTCCGTCAGCGATGCCGCCACAACATCATTTCGCACCGCGGCCGAAACGGAAAAATAGCCATGCTGCCGCAGCGCATTCACGCCGCTGCGCGGACTGTAGGTATACCCTTTGTCTTCGCGGATATTCATCACCAACCGCGAATTAAATGCTCCGCCGTACAAACTGTTGGTGAGGCCCAGCTTCACCCAGTCCGGATGCTTCCGCGTGATCGCGTGGCATCCCGCCAGGATCTGCGTCTGGACCGCTCCCGGCACATGTACAAGATACACCCGCCGTCCGCGTGGATTCGCCGGAGCCACAGCTACGTTCGCCTCCGGTTTTTTTCCGGTCCATGCGCCAAAAACTTTTTCGGCGGTCTTCAACATTTCCTGCGCGTCGAAATCGCCGACGAGCAGCAAGATCCCATTCTCCGGCGTGTAAAACTCGCGGTAGACCGCCTGCAAATCTTCGCGCTTGTACGCGGTCACTTGCGCTTCGCTCGGCGAAACTTGCCCGTAAGGGTGCGCGCCGAACAAAACTTTTCGCAACCGCTCGCCCGCCAGGAATCCCGGTTGCGTGCGCTCCAGCTTTACTTCCTCCAGTTTCTGCCGCCGCTCGCGCTCGAACTCGCCATCGGGAAACGACGCTTCGCGCGCTAGTTCATTCACCATTCCGAGCAGCGGCTCCGCAAATTCCGAAAGGCCGGCAAATGAAATCGCGCTGGTATCCGCGCCCGCGCCGGACGAAAGGTCAGCGCCGATGCGGCGCAAGTCTTCTTCGATCTGGCGGCTCACGCGCTTCGATGTTCCCGTGCGCACGACCGTCGCTGCCATTTCCGCAAGCCCCGGAGAGCGCTGAATCGCGGCTGCGTTTCCCGAGCGAAAAAACAGCTCGCCGTGAAACTTCGGGATCGAGTGCGCCTCCGCGAGAATGACTTCGAGGCCGTTGGAAAGCCGCGCCTTCGTCCGTTTCGGCCAGGTAACCCCGCGCTCCGCGGCAAGTCCGGGAACACCGTTCGCAACTTCCACAGCTCGCGTTGCCATCACGCGGCCTCCTTTGCACTCGCCTTGACGGGCGTGCGAAAGACGATGGCGCGTTTTTCGTTTTGCAGATATTTCTTTGCCGCGGCCTGAATCTCTTCGCGCGTGACCGCAAGAAAACCATCCAGGATGGTGTTCATCAGTTGCGGCTCATTATCGAAGAGCGTGAAGCACGCAAGGAGATGCATCAAGCCATACTTCGGCATGTGGCCCCCGTGCCCACCTTCGAGAGTGGCGTAATAATCCGAGCGCCACTTCACCTTCAATTGCTCGAGCTCGTCCGCGCTGATACCGTTTTGCCGAACTTCTCGAATCACCGCGTCAAACGCATCGAGTGTCGCCTCGCTCGAATACTCCGGCTTGTGCAGAATGCGCGTGGTCATTTGCGTCGGCCCGTTGTAACCGAAGAGATCGTCGATGCCGCCGCCGGCCTCGACGGCAATCTGTTTCTCGAGGACTAGTTCGCGATGCATTCTTCCCGCGCGTCCACCGTGCAGCGCCTGATCCAGCAGCGCCATGGCGCACCAATCGGCCGTGCGCCGTTTTGGCATGAGGTATCCGATGGCCATCGCGGGAAGCGTCCCGAATTTCTCGTCCACGTTGCCGCGCCGCTCCTCGGTTTGTTCCGGTTCACTGGGATCGGCGAACGGCGGCGCAGCGCCCGACGGAATCTCGCCAAAATATTTCTTAGCGAGCGCGATGCCCTCTTCCGCCTTCACATCGCCTAGCATCAGCAGCACGGCATTATTCGGCACGTAGTACGTTTTGAAAAACGCCTGCACGTCCTTCAAGTCCGCGGCATCGAGGTCGGCAAAATCGCCGTAAAAATTGTGCGCGTTGGCCCAATTGCGAAACGCTACCGGCGGCATGTCCAGCCACGGGAAACCGCCGTAGGGCTGGTTCATCACGTTGACGCGAACTTCTTCCTTCACCACGTCGCGCTGATTTTTCAGATTTTCATCGTCTACTTTCAGCGCACGCATGCGGTCTGCTTCGAGCCATAGGATGCGCTCCAGCGCATTGGAAGG
>JBGQDD010000332.1:0-4292 GCA_041495665.1 Candidatus Acidiferrum sp. | reverse complement strand
CTATCACACCCTGACCGTGGGCCACGTGACATTGGAAGATGCTCCCGAGCGACTGAAGAAGGGTCTGGCAAAGCATCCCGTCCCCATCATGCTGCTCGCGAGACTTGCCATCGATCACCGCTGGCAGGGCCAAGGCGTTGGCAAGGCGCTCTTGCGCGACGCGATGCAGCGTACGCTGCAAGCGGCGGACATCGCAGGAATACGTGCCTTTGCCGTGCATGCAAAAGACGAAGAAGCAAGGCGCTTCTACGAACCTTTCGATTTTATCCCGTCGCCTACCGACCCGATGCATCTGTTCGTGTTGCTGAAGGACGTGCGGCGGATCGTCTTGGCATCACGAAGCTCTTAGAGCGCAAATACAGGAGTTCGGATCGCGAGGCCGCCGCCGGCATTTGATTAACGGAAGCGGCTTGACACTCCGGGAAGCAGGGACTAGGCTGCGTGCCAGATAGTCCACCAGGGCCTGCAAGAATTTCAAAGATTTCAAAGGAGAGAGACTTTTATGCGTCGATTGATCGTGATATGCGCCATTGTGTGTTTTGCCGCAGCAGCGGCAAGCGCGCAAACCAAAGTTACGGGAACCGCTCAGTTTGGCAAAGCCGAAGGGCAACAGATGCTTCCGGCCGGGGACAGCGCCGATCATAGCCTGGGCATCGTTCAAAGGAAATGTACATGGACGAAGCCGCAAGAAATCGGAGGCGATAAAACAAAGGAAGGCGTGAGCACGGAGAGCCTGGACGTCAGAGGCAACAACATTCGCGCGCACGGGATGCACGTGACCACCATGGAGAGTGGCGACAAGTATTTCGTGTCGTATCAAGGAACGGGAACAACGAAAGATGGCGCTCTGCTAAGCGCAAAGGGCACCTGGACGTATACGGGCGGCACCGGAAAGTTAAAGGGCATCAAGGGGAAGGGCACGTACAACTGCGCGTCGTCGGGTGACGGCGTTTCGTGCGATATCGAGGGTGAGTATCAACTGGCGAAATAGAGCAACCGCCGCGGTGAAGCAATTGAGGGCGCAAGAGCTTAGCGGCTGTTGCGCCCTTCTTTCGTTGATGTCGAAGCCGCGCGGAAGGTGGACCGTTCCAGCTAGCTCCGTTAGGATCAACGGAGCACGATTGACAGCACGCATTTTACGTGTTACACGTAATATACGTGCAGTGAAATGATAGTGATGCGGAGTCGCGATAGGGGGACACGGTGAAACAAAACGTAACGATTAGTTTGGACCGGCAAACCATTCGGAAGGCGAAGATTATGGCGGCGCGACGAGACAGTTCCATCAGCGGTCTGCTGGCGCAGCAGATTGAAATGCTGGTGGGCGAGGAAGAAGCCTACGAACGCGCGGAGCGGCAGGCGCTAGCGCTGCTGGAGACGGGCTTTCGCCTGGGTGGGGCAATCCGGGCGAAGCGGGACGAATTGCATGAGCGCTAAGACGTTCGTGGATACGAACATTTTGATTTGCGCTCACGACGTAGACGCAAAGGCGAAACACGAAGTGGCCAAGAGCGTTCTTCGCGAGCTTTGGAGTGAACGTACAGGGATTCTGAGCATGCAAGTGCTGCAGGAATTTTACGTCAACGTCACGCGAAAGATTGCGACACCCCTGCCCAAGGATTTGGCCCGGGCCGTCGTTAGCAGTTACACAGCCTGGTGCGTGGAAACAACTCCGGCGGAGATGGCAGCGGCGTTTCGGATCGAGGACGATTCGGGAATCGGATTCTGGGATGCGCTCATCGTGTCCTCGGCGGTTAAGAGCGGGGCGGGGCGGATCCTGTCTGAGGATCTAAACGCGGGGCAGAGGATTGCAGGAATCTTGATTGAAAATCCATTCGCTGGCGTGCGGTGAAATGCGCGAGCTGGGCGGGTGGGGCCATTCGCAAAATCTTAGGACAACCAAGCTTAGTTCGGCAGGCTCGGCCACATCCCTTGTATCAGCAAAGTTTGGTGTCAACGAACACTGACGTCAATCGGGAGACTGGCGTTCCCCTGGGGATGCTTCCCGCCGCTGCAATCGCGAGACAGGTCGTATAAACGCGCGGGCCCTACCGGGCGTCGGCAGGCGAGCCGGATTCCCATGAGAAAAGCGGACTACGGGAGCCAGTGGCGGATGAGGTGGAAGAGGGCGGTGCCGATGAGGGCGGCGCCGGGGATGGTCATTATCCAGGCGAAGACGATGCGCTGCGTTACGCCCCAGCGGACGGCGGAGAGACGGCGCGTTGCGCCGACGCCGACGATGGCGCCGGTGATGGTGTGGGTGGTGCTGACGGGGATGCCGAAGACGGCGTTCATAACCAGGGTGAGTCCACCGGAGGTTTCGGCAGCGAAGCCGCCAAAGGGAGTGAGCTTGGTGATGCGCTGGCCCATGGTCTTGATGATGCGCCAGCCGCCGGCCATAGTGCCGCCACCCATCGCCAAGTGACAGCAGATGATGACCCAGTAGGGAACCGCGAAGGACTTGAGCAGGCCACCGGCAACGAGCGCGGTGGTGATAATGCCCATGCCTTTCTGTGAGTCATTCGTGCCGTGACCAAGGCTGAAGAGCGCGGCGGAGAGCAACTGCAAGCGGCGGAACCAGCGGTCGACCTTGAGCGGACGCTGGCGGCGGACAATCCAGCTCGTGAGGATGGTCAAAAGGATGGCGAGAAGCATGCCAACGACCGGCGAGAGGAAGATGAAGACGACCGGTTTGAGCCATCCGCCGAGGATCAAAGCCTTGAAACCGGCGTGGGCGACGGCTGCGCCGCCATAACCGCCGATGAGAGCGTGGGAAGAACTGGTAGGAAGACCGAGAATGAGGGTGATGAGGTTCCAGGTAATCGCGCCCAGCAGGCCGGAGAGGAGGACTTGCTGATTGATGAGCTCGATGTGAATCATGCCTTTACCGATGGTGCTGGCGACGGCGGTGCCGAAAACGAAAGCGGCGATGAAGTTCCAGAAGGCGGCCCAGAGGACGGCGCGGAAGGGCGTGAGCACGCGTGTGGAGACGACCGTGGCGATGGAATTGGCGGCGTCGTGCCAGCCGTTCGAGAATTCGAAGGCCAGGGTGAGGAAGATAACGACGATGAGGAGGGAGAAGCTACTCACGGGCGGAGGCCTCGAGAGGAAAGGAAATCAAGGAGGAGGAAGTGGCGAGCGGGCCTTCCCTTTGGCAGGGCTGACAGTCTTTCGCTACGGCAGATGCTGAATCGAATCGGGGCATGGGTGGATCAGGCGCTCTTGAGAATGACGCCTTCGATGACGTTGGCGACGTCTTCGCACTTGTCGACGGCGGTCTCGATGACTTCGAAGATTTCTTTCCACTTAATGATTTGGACGGGATCTTTCTCTTCATCGAAGAGCTGCGCGATGAGCGTGCGGCACAGGCGGTCGCTATCGTTTTCGTAGCGATTGATTTCGATGCAGTGCTTCAGGGCTTTTTGGGGGGTTTCCAGGGCGCGAACGGCCACCTCGACCTCCGCGGTGGCGGAAACCAGGACCTTGACGAGATCGAGAGTGCCGTTGCGGACGCTATCGACGCGATAGAGCACAAAACGGCTGGCGGCCGCGTCGATCAGGTCGATCACGTCGTCCAAGCGGCTGCAAAGCTCGTAAATATCCTCACGGTCAAAGGGAGTGATAAAGGTTTGATTCAGTTTGGTGAAGAGGGCGTGGGTAATCTCGTCGCCTTCGTGCTCGATGGCTTTTACGATCTGCACTTGTTCCGGCACCCCGGTGTAGTGCGACAGCATTTTATGCAGGGCATTGGCGCCCACATGGATATTCGCCGCTTGTTTGGCGAAGAGGTCAAAGAAACCCACTTCACGCGGCAAGAACCGCTGCAAAAGTCCTGGCATGATGTCTGACTCTCCCCTGAAGAGTCTGAGTGAGGCAAAGGGAAGATAACAGAGGCGGGCAAGGGTAGGCAAGTAAGGGGATAGGGGTTAGGAAATAGGGGATAGTCAAAAGAAAAAGGCGGCCCGTGAGGACCGCCCTTTCGTGATTGAGGTTGTGGGCAGGCCGGCGATTCTTAGTACATGCCGCCCATGCCGCCGGCGCCGGGGGCTCCGCCGCCGGCCGCCGCCGCCTTGTTGTCTTCCTTGATGTCGGCGATGAGGGCTTCGGTGGTGAGCATGAGGCCCGCGATGGAAGCTGCGTTCTGCAGCGCGAGGCGGGTGACCTTTGCCGGGTCGATGATACCCATCTTGATCATGTCGCCGTACTCGCCGGTCTCGGCGTTGAAGCCGAAGTTATCGTCCTTGGACTCGCGGATCTTGCCGATCACAACGGCGCCTTCATGGCCGGCGTTG
>JBGQDD010000331.1:0-4295 GCA_041495665.1 Candidatus Acidiferrum sp. | reverse complement strand
TCGCCTCATGTGGTTTGTCTCTCCAGAAAAAAAATGCACGCTCAAAAGAGCGTGTGGTTCCGGGCACAAGAAACGAACGATTCAGGCCACGCGAGATAGATACTCAGCCCCGGGTCCCGAGACTGTAACTGTCAAGTACGAGGGCCAGCAATAGTAGAAAAGCATTAGGAGACGTCTGGGACTGGATTTCTGACCAAGAAGGGGCCCTCCCCCGGCCATCGTCATGTCTCGCCCCCCGCCGGGATTTTTCCACAGCACCCCGGCTGGACTCTGCTTCGCCGCAGCGATACCCTATAGGACCCGTTCGGCGGGGTCTCCCAGCACCGAAGACTTCCGAGCGGATTTCCGAGGCTGTCCATGGCTACCGTCACACCCCTTCCCTCCGGTTCCCGCCCGGAGCACCGCGGCCTTTCCTTTTGGATGGACCGCGTCATCAAGGAGCTGGAAAACGTGCGCTCGGCTCCCGACGCGGACGCCGTCCACGATCTTCGTGTGGCCATCCGCCGCTGCCGGTCCGTCGCCGCGGTCATGGAAGAGGTGGACCCCGACACCGCCTGGCCGGCGATGCGCAAGTTCGCGCGCAAACTCTTCCGCGGGCTCGGCGCGCTTCGCGATGCCCAAGTGATGGACGAGTGGGTTAAGAAACTCGCTCCCGAGAGCGATCCTGTCCGCGCGCATCTGCAAGCCTCGTTCGAAGCCAGCGAACCGAATCTGCGAGAGAACGCACTCCGTATCGCCGCCAAATTCGATCAAAAATCCTGGAAGCGGCTGGAACGCACTCTGCGCCAGCGCTCCCGCCTCGTGCCCATCGGAAGTCTCGCCGCCGAATGCCTGGCGTTGGAACGATTTGAAAGTGCCAGGGAACTTCACGCCAAGGCCCTGCGCACTGAAAAATCTAAACCCTGGCACGCCTTGCGCATTGGGTTGAAGCGCTTCCGTTACACGGTCGAAAGCCTGCTCCCCGAGCACTATGACGCCTGGAGCGACAATCTCAAGCGCCTTCAGGACATGCTCGGCGAAATTCACGATCTCGATGTGCTCGCAGCGGTCGTGCAGAAGTCGGACTTCCTCGAGACCGAAGACTCTCTCAAACTCTGGCAGGAAATCATCGGGCGCGAGCGCAACGAACGCATCGAAACCTATCGCCAGCTCACTCTCGGCAAGACCAGCCTCTGGAACATCTGGCGTTCCGGCCTCCCCACGAATGGCCGCGTCGAAGCCGCCGCTCTGGCCCGCTTGCGCGCCACGGCCCGCGCCGTTGATCCGAAGGTGCGCCGCACTTCACAAATTTCACGCCTCGCCGTCGCACTTTTCGACGCCTTCAAGCACGCGGACGCCGCTCCCGCGTTCAGCGACATGACTCTTCATCGGATTTTTCTTGCTGCGGCTCGCTTGCACGGCGTTGGCGACGCCGATGCCGGCAAGTCGTCTCAAAAAGCCGCGCGCAAATTCCTTCTTGGTCTCGCCATTCCTCCCGGATGGAGCAACGAAGAGTGGGAGTTGCTGGCTCTAGCGGTCCGCTACCATCGCGGAGCCGAACCCCGCGCGAAGGACGGTCCTTTTGCCAGGCTTTCGGCAGAACAGCAGAACAGCGTCCGCGCACTGGCTGGCGTTTTGCGCCTGGCGCGCGCGCTTCGCAAATGCGGTGTGGCGACCGGAGCGGGGTTCCGCGCGGAAAAATCCACGGACGCCATCGTTCTGCGTGTTCCCGGCCTGGCCGATGATGTCGAGACCGCCGCGCGCCTTGCTGCTGGCAAGCATTTGTTGGAAGAGCATCTGCGCGTGCCATTGATCCTGAAGGCCGCCGCAAAGCCGGAAAACGTCGTTGCCCTGGCGCCCCGCCAGGTTCCGGAATTCTCTGTCCTGGCTTCCGATTGAACCAATTCGTTGCTCTACTTCCCCGTTCGCCGCAACAATTTCGGGGTTGCCAGCCACACCAGTTCGCCAATCGGCGGAGAGAGGCGCTTGAGCTCGATCAAAGCCACCCCCGCCTTTTTCAACCCTGTCAGATGCTTCTTCGAGCCCAGCGCCGTGGCGATGAGGTCATCAAGCTGCGGCGCATGCCCAAAAAGAAAGACCGTGGACGCCTGCTTGTCTTTCGCCAGCTCCCGAAAAAGCAGCGAAGGCTCCGCTCCCGGCAGCAGCAAATCCGTTCGCCGAATTTTCTGCTTGGCGTAGTCCAGCGCACTCGCAAAAATTTCCGCCGTCTGTGCCGCGCGCACGTACGGACTCGTGAGCAACAGATCCGCCGTCACTCCGAGCGCCGCCAGACCTTTCGCCACCTGTTTGGTCTTCTCGACGCCTTCCTCAGTCAAATATCGTTCCGGATCGGGAGGACACTTGGGGTCCTCGCGCTCAATCGCGATCCCGTGCCGAACAATATAGAGCTGCATGATTCCCTCTCAACTGGACGTTAGAATAGTCGCGGCGCAAAACCACCCACAACAGCCCTGCCATTTCTCTTCTGACTTACAACTTGAAACTTACAACTTAAAACTTTCAACTCGCTGGCGACTGCCGGAAATAGACCCTCACGTGAAACTCTCTTTCAAAGAGCTCCGCGCTGCGATTGGCGTCCCGCAGGTCTTCCGCGGCATCGCCCCTCGCGTGTACCTGCAAACCCACCGCGCCTCGCTGAAAGGAAGCGCGCAGTTTCAGCACGCGTTGCCGGTGTGAATGATCTAGAGACTCGGCGATTCGCAAGATCGCCGCAAGTCTCCGCGTGACTCGTTTGTCCGCGTTGTTCAGCGAAGAATACGCGGTGTGGTGCCCCGCGGGCTCCGACTTTCGATTGTGATAGCGCACCAGCGCCGCCGCCACGGCGCGGTCGCGGCCTTCCAGTCCTGGGATGTCACCGTTCAGCGCCAGATACTCTCCATGTTTGTGATGTCCGCGGTGGCTGATCATGTGTCCGGTATCGTGCAGGAGAGCGCCGGCCTCCAGCAACACTCGCGAATGCGCCACCATATGATGTACGGGCTGCATCTGATCGAACAGTTGGATGCTCAGTTCCCGAACGTGTTCAGCGTGCTGCTGCTCATATCCAAGCCGCCGCGCAAAACTCCGCGTGCCCACCAGCAACTGCCGCGCCGCGGCGTTGTACCGGTGCGGCTCTTTGCGCGAAAACGCCTCCCGCGCAATCTCTTGCAGCAACCCTTCGCGCACGCCCACGCCGGGCAGCGCAAACATTCGCAGGTTCAGATATCGTCCCAGCGTCAGAAACGTGATCGCTGCAACTCCCATCACATCCGCGCGGTCGCGCCGCACCGCATACGCCTTCATGCGCTCGCGCACGTCTCGCCGCAGAATGTCCGGCAAGCGCGCCCGCAGGAGCGACAAGTCCATCGTCTGCAAGCCATGCTGGCGCGGCCCCGGCGCGACATTCGCCAGCGTTTCCGCATTCCCCCCCAGCGCCACCGCGATGCTCTCCCCCAGATTCGGGCGCGGCGTCAATTTCGACTCCAGCAACGCGCGCACGTACCTCCGCACCTGCTCCGCCTCCACCGGACGAATCACTCCGGGAAGGTTCAGCGTGGTCATCAACCGCACCGTGCCCACCGGCAATTGCGCGCCCTGCTCCGCGGTGTGGTCCCGCAAGATGCTGATCTCCAGGCTGCCGCCGCCCAGATCCGCGATGCACCGCGGTGGCGCCTCCGGTCCCAGCGCGGCCAGCACCGCTTCCCTGCCGAGGCGCGATTCCTCCGCCGCACTGATCACTTCCAGCGTGATCCCCGATTTCTGTTTGATGCGCCGCACAAACGCTTTGCGGTTTCGCGCTTCACGCGTGGCGCTCGTGGCTACCGCGCGATATCGCGTGACGCCGAATTCATCCATCACTTCGCGGAAATGCCGGAAGGCCTTCGCGGCTTTTTTGGAAATCTCTTCGCTGAAGCGGGGCCGTACGAAAACGCTCTCTCCCAGGCGCAGCGGGTAGCGTTCCATGTGCACGGGTTCGATATCCAGTGCGGAATACGCGCGCGCCACGGACAAGCGCACCGCGTTGGAACCGGCGTCGATGGCCGCGATATGGACCGGCTCGGACATTTCAGGATCTACCGCCAGAGGTGCGCTAGCGCGGCCGAAGGAGTGTATTTCGTCGCGCGAATTCCCAATTGCTCGCCGATGCGCTGGCGCAGTTGCTTGTTCACCGCGGGAACGCTGGCCTCGCCGTCAAGTTCAATGAAGCTATGCTTTTTGGCCATGACTTCGAACTCGCGCTTGATCATCGTCTGATAGCGGATGAACGACCAGTAGAGATCGTGCGAAAGCGACATGTCCCGTCCGGCTTCCCAATA
>JBGQDD010000330.1:0-4320 GCA_041495665.1 Candidatus Acidiferrum sp. | reverse complement strand
CAGCGACGGAGGAATCCGAACCGTCGATGAGAACTAGGACCTGAGCGCTCATGTGATGGATGAGCCGATCCGAATAGTCGACCGGGATTATTATGCCGACGCGCGCCCTTCCGGAGATGATGGTGTCGTTGAGGTCGCGGTCGTTCTCGACGTAGCGGATGACGTGGAAGGTGTCGGAATTTTTCAAGCGGTCGAGCAACTCACGGCTTTCACGGTGGCCATCGCCATTGAAAACAACGGTATTGATCTGGCGGATGTTGGTATCGATGCCGAAACCGAGGAGCAGCATCTGCAGAAGAGGGATAATCAAGGAGAAGAATAGCGTGGAGAAGTCCCGGCGGACATGCAGGACTTCCTTGTAAAAGACGGCGCCAAAACCGCGGAAGATGTTACGCACGGGCGGCCTCGAGCAGAGCTTGATGCTTGTAGGTGAGCTCGACGAAGACGTCTTCGAGGCTGGGTGCGAGGGGGCGAATTTCGGCGACGGCAATGCCGTTTTTCAAGAGCTGCTCGCGGAGATCGTCGAGATTGAAATGGTCTTCGATGAGCGCATGAATGGATTGTCCGAAGATGGTGGCGCTGCGGATGCCGGGGATTTGACGGGCGAAGCGCAGAGCGCGTGTGACTTCGGGCGTGGTAATTTCCACGCGCATGGTGCCTGGAGGCTGAACGTCGGGGAGTTCCCGGAGTGAATTGGGAGTGCCGTCGGCGATGATCTTCCCGAAATAAATATAAGCGACGTGGCTGCAGCGTTCGGCTTCATCCATGTAATGGGTGGTGACGAAAAAGGTAATCCCGTGCCCGGAGAGATCGAAAAGAAGATCCCAGAGCTGGCGGCGGGCGACGGGATCAATGCCGGCGGTGGGCTCGTCGAGGAAAAGGAGTTTCGGCTCGTGCAACATGGCGCAACCAAGGGCCAGCCGCTGCCTCCACCCGCCGGAAAGCTGTGCGGCGAGGCGATCCAAATAAGGCGCGAAGCCGTTTAATTCGACGACTTCTGCGATGCGGCGATTGAGGCGCACGGGCTCGAGGCCGTAAATCCGGCCGTAGAACTGGAGATTTTCTTTGACCGTAAGATCGTAATAAAGGCTGAAATTCTGTGACATGTAGCCGATGCGTTCGCGAACGGATTCAGAATCGGTACGCACGTCCAGGCCTTCGACGTGAGCGGAGCCTCCGCTGAGGGGCAAAAGGCCGGTAAGCATTTTGATAACGGTGGTTTTTCCGCTGCCGTTGGGACCGAGGAACCCGAAGATTTCGCCCTTTTCGACGCGGAAGCTGACGTCGTTGACGGCCGTGAAGTTGCCGAAACGCCTGACCAGATGTTCAGCGGAAATGGCAACTTCGGCGGGATTTTTGGTCGCGTCGACCATCAGCTCAATTGCCCTCTTTGAGTTTCACGTCGGCAGCCATGCCGGCAAGCACGTGGCCTTGGGGATCATGGATGCGAATCTTTACGCCAAAAACCTGGTGCACGCGTTCCTCGCGGGTCTGGACGTTGCGAGGCAGGAATTCAGCCTGTTGATTAATCTGTTCGAGGACCCCTTCGAAAACTGTTTTGGGAAAGGAGTCGACTCTGACTTCGGCTTTCTGCCCGAGCTTCAGGCGGCCATATTCGGTTTCGGGGATGTAGATGCGAACGTAGATCTGATCTTTTTCGAGAAGGGTGGCGACCGGCGTATTGGGAGCAATTAGGTCGCCCGGGCGGACGTCGAGAACCTCGACGATGGCGGCGGAGGGAGCAATGACCTGGCGCTCGCGGAAGCGGGCTTCGTCGTAGGCGTAGGCTGCTTTGGCGAGGTCGACGTCTTCGCGACGGTTGCCGCGCTCGAGTTTTTCCCGGTTGGCCTGCGCCTGATGGTAGTGCGCTTCGGCGGAGGCGATTTCCTCGGGACGGTAGCCGCCCTGGAGTTGATCGAGCTTGTGCCCGGCGCTTTGTTGCTGGGCGGCGGCGACTTTCCAATTGGCTTCGGCAGTATCGCGCTGTTGCTTGGAGACGAGATCTTTTTTTGCGAGTGCGTCGTAGCGGTCGAAATCCAAGTGCGTGCGGACTTCGTCAGCCTTGGCGCGATCGAGATCGGCTTGCGCGCTGGCGATGTCTTCCTGGCGATAGCCGTTCTTCTTTAACTCGTAGTCCGCTTTGGCTTGAGCCGCGACGGCGCGGGCTTCCGCGATTTCTTCGGGGCGGTAGCCGCGCCGGGCTTTTTCGTCGTTGGCACGGGACTGCTCGAGGGAAGCTTGCAATTCCTTGTCGTCAAAGGTGATCAACACCTGGCCCGGCTGGACGGAATCGCCTTCGCGGACCAAAACCTTGTCGATGCGGCCGCCGATTTTGGAGCCGACGCGGATATTGCGGGCTTCGACGGTTCCGGAGCCTTGCAGGGCGGTGTCGCGGCGGAACCAGCCGGCGTAGAGTCCAGTGGCGGCCAGCGCGGCGGCGGCAGCAAGAAGAATCAGGATGTGCTTGCGGTTCATGAAACTAGTCTCCTGGCGTGAAGGAAGGGACTGGGGCCGGCGGAGTCGAGTTTCCGCGAGGCGCCAAGCCGGACCAGAGTAGGTTGAATGCGGTTTCGATCCGGGACTGCAAAGTGGCATCGCCGTAGAGCGACCAGATCAGAAGCGTACCGAAAATGGTTTGGCGAAAAACGTGGGCGATCTCCGCGGCCGGAAGGTCGTTGCGGATTTCGCCGCGGTCCTGACCGAGCTGGATCATCTGGCTATGAAGGGCATGAACGCGTTTTTGCAAGTCCATCATGGCCTCACGAACCGGAGTCGTTGAAAGATAGGCCTGAAGCAGCGCACGGATAATGGCGGGGTTGCGAGTGGGCTCCTGGGTCATGCGGAGAGCAAGCGAACGCAGAAATTCAGGCATGGGCTCGCCCGTGCGGCGGGCCACTTCGATGGCCGCTTCCAGCTTGCAGAGTTGCATGTCTCCGAAGGCGAGCAGGATGTGGTCCTTGCTCGGGAAGTAATTGAAAAAAGTGCCTTTGCCGACGTCAGCAGACTCGGTGATGTCCTCGACAGTCGTCTCGGCAAATCCCTTTTGGGCGAAGAGATCGAGGGCGGCGCGGAAAAGGCGCTCGCGGATATCGGCGCTCCGGCGTTGGCGACGGTCAGAGGTGGAGACTGAGCCTGAAAGATCGCTGCGGGGGCTCGGTTTTGATTGACGGGCCATAATGACCAATGCTCATAAATGACTTTAGGTCATATCGGACTAGATGTCAAGGGCATTTGCTCCTCTAGTAGAAAGGAACAGTTGCCGGAGGCGATGCGCGGGAGATATAAACTAGGACACCCCGGTTTGAGCCGGGGTGTCCTGGGAAAGGCCGTAGGTTTCGAGCTACTACTTGAGAGATTCGGGGTCCGAGGTGTTCTTCGGAGACTTCTGGTTTAGCAATGCCACCATCTTTTGGGCAGCCGGAGGAACAGCGACGGCTCCCTTGCGGATAATGTCTGTAGCATCCACTTTCTTGTCGTAGATGCGCTCGTTTGCGTCGTTGTCTGGCCGGACGGTGGAGCCCGTCAAAGAGATGCCAGCGAAGAGTCCTCGAGCACGCGAGTAAGTAAGCACTTCAGCGCGGAGCGTCACGTCGGTGGAAGCCTCGGCGTTGCGTCCCTTCGGGCCAGCGGCGGCGGAAGCATCCGCACCAAGCTTGACCTTGCTGCTAAGAAGCGAACTTGCTCCGCGCGGATTCATGACCAAGAGCACAAAATCGGTGGCCTGTCCGCCGAGCTGGAAGCCGATGCTGGCGCCCTCGAGGGCCATCATGGCCGGTGCGCTCCAGGGGCCGGTGAAATGCTCGCCGGTGCGGCAGGTCATGGCACCACGACCGTAGCTGCCGCCGACGACGAAGGCCGCCTTGAGGACGGATGGATAGACGATGACGCATTCCGCTTTATCGAGCAGATCCTGAGGAATGTCATCGGGGATGTCGAGTATTTCCTTGAGAACCATACCGCAATTTTCCAGGCGATCAGTTTCCTTCTTATCTCCTGAAGCTAAAAGCGGCAGCGCAACGAGTGTCAAAGCCATCAGGGAAGAGATCATTTGCTTAATCACAGTTCACCTCGTCATAGTTTTCTGGGCTAGAGCCATCATAGAGGGCCCGCAGGCTGGGCGCAACCTCAGGCCAAGGGAAAGGGGCCTGGGAGACAGGCTTGAGGCAGGGGTCGGTACTTTAAATAAGACGTGCGGGAGACGGAATGCGTTGCCTTTCGACTATACTTTTCCAGAACGACTTGGGCGTGAGTGAAAAATGAGAATCGAGAAAATTCTGCAGCGATGTGCGGCGGTGGCGGTGGCGAGCGCCGTGTGGGCCT
>JBGQDD010000329.1:0-4332 GCA_041495665.1 Candidatus Acidiferrum sp. | reverse complement strand
GTTGTAAGGGGCTTAGACATTGGTGCCGGCGGTGGGAATCGAACCCACGGCCTAGGGATTATGAGACCCTCGCTCTACCACTGAGCCACGCCGGCATAAGGCAGTTCATTATGCTACGAATTCGCCTGCGAAAGTGTCAAGGCGATGTATCCCTGGGACGCGTCTTCGACCGTCTCCCGAGACACTAACAAGCAGCCCAGTGCAAGTTTATTCGCAAAAGCCGGACGGATTGCAGAGAAGTGGGCTTACGCGCATTCCCGGGGATGCCCCGGCAAATCTCGTGCCTGTCCCTTGAGCGAGCCTAGTCCTATATTGTTTGGTACTACCGTACCGTTGACCCGTACAGTCCCAAAACCTATCCTACACGGGATCGCACACTGTCCCACCTATCAGGGTAGGCGAAAGCTTATCGAAAAGATGGGAAGGGATGGTGTGTATCGATTCGAAACAGGCTCATCACCTGAGCTACTTGACATTGGTGTCCTAAGGGATACACTGCCACCGGGGTTGATTCATACCTCGGAGGCACAATGTCACGCAAACTCACGGTTATCCTCCTCGCCATGCTCGTACTGGTCGGGGCAATGAGCCTGAAGACGGTGGTCGTCACTCATGGTGACGGCTCCGTGATCATGGCTAACGGTGGAGCACCTGCTCCTCCGGTGCCTTGGAAGAACGGCGGCGCGCCAGCTCCTCCAGTACCATGGAAGAACGGCGGCGCACCGGCTCCTCCGGTGCCTTGGAAGTAGTTTATCATAGCCGAATAGACCGCTAATTTCGGCGTGGACCAGGGCACATGCAGAGGTAAACGTGCCTGGTTCTTTCGAAAGTTTTATTTGGATACTGTGCACTCTTCTTGAGGCCGGCGTGGTGGTGTGTGCGCTCAAGACTCATTCCTTCCGGCGTTATCTCTTTCTGAACCTCTACATGGGATTATCCTTCCTGGTGAGCATTGGCCGCTTCCATGTCCTCAAGCATTTTGGGGTAGCGTCCCTGGACTACGCCTACTTCTATTTTTATTCCGATGCTCTGCTTACCATCGGCCTCTATTTCGCGCTTCTTGGCCTTTATTCCCTCGTATTTGACGAGATGAAGGCTGAGCGCGTCTTGCGACTGGGAGCAATTATTCTGCTTGGGGCCACCGCCTTGTTCTCCTACGAGGTGGTAAACCAATCCTCCCATCGGATGTTGTCCCATTTCGCTTTTGAGTTGGCGCAGAACCTGTATTTTGTTGGTCTGGTCCTTACCTATGTCCTTTGGGGAGCCATCTTAAAACTCCGGGAAACCCGGGCTCGTCTGATTCAGCTTGTCTTGGCGCTGGGCGTCTATTTCAGCGCTTTCGCCGCGAACTATGCTCTCCGAAATCTGTATCCCAACTTGCAACCTGTTTGGCTCTTCGTGACGCCCCTGCTTGGCTGCATTTTGCCCGCGGCATGGATGTTTGCGTTCCTGCGTGTGCATGAGGAAGAGCGCCTGGTACCTGCGCGCCTTGCGGTCGTGCCCCGATGATGGCCGGAGTCATTTTCGTTTTCTCGGCGGCGGCGTTGCTGCAGTTTTTCATCTCTTACTGCCGCTCGCTCATCGCTGCGTCCTCGAAGCAGGTTCTCTCAGCCGAGGTAAAAGACGTTACAGGCATCCAGAGGTTCGCTTCCGGTGATGATTTCAAACGTGTCATGCAGCTCCTGCAACTCTGTCCTGAACGCCCGGAAGACCGCAATAGCGTCCAGGCGATCGGCGCCTATTTCGGCATCTTGAACTTCCTGCGCTTGACGGTTGTTCGGATCGTTCCTTCAATGCGGACCTGGACGGAATCGGAACGCGGACAGTGCGCCTATTTCGCCGCGGTCGCCTTGGAGCGCCGCATCTCCTTCAGCAGGGACATGCTCGCGCAACAAATGGACGCCTGAAATTTCGTTTCTTGTTTTCGCCTCGGCAAACCTGCTGCCTCTTTCGCTACCACCCCTCTCCATTGTCTGCTTGACTTTTCAGATGCATGCTATTCTCGAAATGTTCCCTCCTCACCGGAGTGGATGCGTCCGCAGCGCAAAACTCATCGGTGACAAAAACATGCTCGCAGTGTTGCGCTGTATTGCCGTCAAGCGTACGCGCCTGTAACTTTTGTGATTCATCTTTTTCGGTCGGTCCTTCTTCCTGGGAAGAACCCTCGGACATTTCCGCGCGGGAGAATCTCGCATCGAATGCGGGTCCTGGCTCGGCTGGGATCGCTCGATCCAAGCAACGCCCCGCCGTTTCGCGTCGCATGGAGCAAGACCCTGCCTGGCGGGGTGAACTCGCTGTACGTCTCGATGCTTATCGCACGCGGCGGCGAAAGCTCGCGCCAAACGCGGCTCAGTCACGGTTTTCCTTCGATGATTCTTCCGGCAAGATGCCGCCGCATACTTCTGTAGCAGTTGCGGAACCTCCGGCATTCGTTGAAGAAGATTTTTCCTTTACCATCGCCATCGGTCGCCCTTCAAAGAAACGCGTTCTCGAAGAATCGCGGATGGTGATTGATGTCTCTCTGCCACCGGATTCAGAGGCTAGCCCGCAATCCCAGGTTGCTGAAGACCAAAGAAAATCTCTGCCCGGTCTTCATCCCGTGGCATCCATCGACGATCGGCGCCTCGCGGCGCTGATCGATTCCTGCTGTTTGTTGTTTGCGTATGGCGGATTCCTGATGCTCTTCGGCTCGCTCGGCGGGCAATTTACGCTGAGCAAACTGAACGCCGCTGTGTACGCCACGACTCTTGCCATCGTCTATCTGCAGTACTTCGCGCTCTTCACCATCTTCGGCGGCACAACTCCGGGCATGATGATGCGCGGCTTGCAGGTCGTCAGTTTTTCCGGCGAACCGCCCACGCCCAGGCAAATGCTTTTGCGCAGCGCCGGCTACATGCTCTCCGCGGGAACTTTTTTTCTGGGCTTCCTTTGGGCCATGTGGGACGAAGATGAACTCACCTGGCACGACCGGCTCTCGCGTACCCATCTGAGTGCGGCGCAGACTTTTGCCGATCTTGAAAATTCAAGCGTCGCGCACAGCCAATAGTTTTTCCCGCAATTTCCGCGCAGCCCCTTCGCTCCTGCGATGCATTACATCGCGCGGCATTCCCTCGCGATCCGGATTATCGCCTGCAGACTTCGTCGTACATCCGTCTCCGTGGTCGCCCAGGAAGACACGCTGATCCGCATCGCGGTCTTCCCTTGCCAGACGGTTCCCCCGCACCAGCAGGTTCCCTCCTCCTGGACTCGCCGGATCACTTCTCGCGTCACTTCGGGGCGGCCAAAAGACACCAGCACTTGATTGATCACGACATCGTTCAGCACTTCGAAGCCGCCTTCTCGCAACCCCTGGGCAAACCGCTGAGCGTGGGCGCACGTCCGTTCGATCAGCGCGCACAGCCCTGAGCGCCCGAGCGATTTCAGCGCCGCCCATAACTCCACGCCCCGCGCGCGCCTCGACGCTTCCGGCGCGTGATGCATGGGCTCGCGGCGCGAACCCGGTTCGAGGTAGGCCGCCGTCATGCCCATCGAGGCACGCAGCCCAACACCATCTCTGACGATGGCCAGGCCGCTGTCATAGCCGACATTGGGCCACTTATGCGCGTCGGTGGCCCACGAATCAGCCTGATCGAATCCGCACGTCAAATGGTCGTACTTCCGCGAGATCCGCGCCCACAATCCGAACGCGCCATCCACATGCACCCAGGCACCCTGTTCCTTTGCCGCTTTACAGATTTCCTCAGCGGGATCGAAAGCTCCCGTATTTACGTTCCCCGCCTGGATGCACACAATGGTCCGCTCCGATAGGCGCGGCAGCTTATCGGCACGCATCCGTCCCTGGCCATCTGCTTCCACGATGGTTACGCGTTTCCTTCCAAATCCCGCCAGACTCAACGCCTTCAGTATCGATGCATGCACTTCCGCGCCGACAACCACCTCGATGGGCGGAGCGCCAAACATCCCTTCGGCCGCAACATCCCACCCCGCGCGCGCCAGAAGCGCGTGGCGGGCCGTGACGAGCGCCGTGAAATTCGCCATGGTGGCGCAGGTAACCAAGCCCCCCGCACATTCCGGAGGTAATGCCAGTGCCTCACAAACCCAGCGAAGGGCTACTTCCTCCAATTCCGCCGCGATGGGAGACATCACGCGCAGTGCCGCATTCTGGTTCCACGCCGCCGCCAGCCAATTGGCGGCCAGCGCTGCGGGAACCATCCCGCCGTTCACGAAACCGAAGTAGCGCCCACCGGTCGTCGCCACCGTGGCTGCGGAGCCAATCTCGTCGAGCCTCGCGATTACGTCACAGGGATCGCTTGGCAGAGGTGGAAAAGTTTC
>JBGQDD010000328.1:0-4338 GCA_041495665.1 Candidatus Acidiferrum sp. | reverse complement strand
ACACTCAAATTTCAATTTGCAGGCAAGGGCAGCGGGGAAGGCTGTGTGAATCGGCCGCGGTCCCGCCACTGTGATCGGCTGAAAAGCCGTAAGCCAGGCCACCCTCCCGTGCCGCAGAGAGCCCGCTCTTCGCGAGAAAGAGCGTTGCTTGAAGCCCCAAGGTGTCTCGTGGGGCTTTTTTGTTGATGCAGGAAAATTTCCTGGTCAGGGGAGATTGGTGAAAGAATTCGCACGCCTGCGCCCACGAAGCGCCATCTTTGCCGCAATCGCTGCCTTGCTGTCCTGCACGGCGCTGTCGCGTGCGCAGAGCGCTCCTCCGATCTCTTCCGCATCTCCAACCTTCCGGGAGGTTACGGACGAAGCCGGCCGCAAGGTTCGCATTCCCCAGCCGGTCCACCGCATCGTGTCGCTCGCGCCGAGTTTGACGGAAACCATCTACGCGCTCGGCTTGCAGGACCGTCTCGTTGGCGACACCGCTTACTGCGACTACCCGCCCGACGCACAGAAAAAAACCAAAGTCGGCGGCGCCATCAATCCAAGTTTGGAACAGATTGCCGCTTTGCATCCGGATATTGTTCTGGTGACCAAAGGCTTCAACCGTCTCGAGACCGTACATGCGCTGGAAGGTTTGGGAATCTCTTCTTACGCCACCGATCCTCATACCGTTGAGGAAATCATTACTTCTTCGAAAAAACTTTCCGATGTACTCGGTGTTCCCGAGGCAGGCGCATCGGTAGCCGGCGAGATGCAGCGCCGGCTCGCGGACCTGCAACAACGGGTTGGCGCTTTAGCCGCGAAGCGCGTTCTGTTCGTCGTCTGGACCCAGCCGCTCATCTCCGTCGGCAAGGACACCTTTATCGCCGATGCCTTGCGCCGCGCGGGAGCCGTCTCCATTGTCGATTCCGAGCAGAACTGGCCACAGGTTAGTCTGGAAGAAGTCGCCAGGCTGCAGCCTGACTTTCTGGTTTTCGCGGCTTCACATTCCGACTCCGCTTCCCCCGCCGTCGAAGTCCTCGCCACGCTTCCCGGATGGAGCATTGTGGATGCTGTCACCAATCGACGTTTTGCGGTGATCAGCGATGCCGTGAATCGGCCCGCCCCGCGGATCGTCGCGGCTATCGAAGATCTTGCCAGGCAGCTTCACCCGGACGCCTTCTTTGAAAAACCAGAGAACAGTAAGGAAAAGATCGAGAAGGAGAATCCTCCGCCGAACCAACGGCCCGCGTCGCATGATTCTCTTTCCCCGGATGTCCTCTGGGGCCACGTAATGACTCCTGGAGGCTGCGCATGCGCCCACTGACGCTTCGGCGCCTCATCCTTCAATGTTCGATCCTGGTGGCGATTTTATTCGTGGTCGTGGTCATTGCCCTGAAGTTCGGCGCGGTGCCCGTTTCGCTCTACGCCCTCGGGCGTGACTTGCTGCGTTTCCTCCTCGGGCAGAGTAGCCAAATCTCCACTGACTACGGCTTTATCATCTGGAATATCCGGGGGCCGCGCATTCTTCTCGGCATCATTGTTGGCGCGTCGCTCGCCGTCGCTGGAACCAGCTTTCAAGCGCTGCTCCGCAATCCGCTGGCGGATCCCTACGTGCTCGGCGTCTCCAGCGGAGCAGCCCTTGGCTCGATTCTTGCCCTCATTGCGGAACCTCATTTGACGATTTCGCCCGCGCTCGCCGCGCTGCTCACGCCATTGGGTGCCTTTCTCGGAGCGGCTGCAACCGTCGCCGCGGTCTACTTTCTCGGCCGCCGCGAAGGGCAGATCGACAGCAGCACGCTGCTTCTCGGTGGCGTCATCACCGCCTCCTTTCTCTCAGCCGTCATCATGTTCCTGATGAGCACTCTCTCCGGCAATCTCCGCGGCCTGGCCTTTTGGCTGATGGGCGACCTCTCCACTTCTTTGCAGAAAAGCGTTTACTGGTTTCTGGGCATCGGGTTCCTTGCTGCCGCCGGCGCGATTTACACCACGGCCTCCGACTTAAATCTGCTTCTCGCCGGAGAAAAAGAGGCCATGCATCTTGGCGTGGACGTCCCGCGCGTGCGGCTGGTCGTCTACATTGCCGCATCTTTGCTGACTGGGTTGGCCGTCTCCGTGAGTGGCGCCATCGGTTACGTCGGCCTGATTGTGCCTCATGTAATGCGTCTCATCTTTGGCTCAGACCATCGCACCTTGTTGCCGACAGCCGCCCTCGGCGGAGCCATTGCCGTCGTATTCGCGGATACGCTGGCGCGCACCGTCGTCGCACCCAACGAACTGGCCGTCGGCGCGGTGACCGCCGTTGTCGGCGCGCCGCTCTTCATCTACCTCCTGCGCAGGAGGCTGGCATGAGCAGCAGCTCGGCCCTCGCGCGGAATCCCCTCGAATCCACTCGCTTGGGAGCCGACGTGCGCCTCAGCGTTGAGCAGGTCAGTTACGCCCATTCCGCAAATCCGGCGCAAGCCCCGCTTTTCACGCTGGAAGCCACAAGTTTTCAAGCCAAGCCCGGTGAAATCGTCGCCATCCTCGGCCCCAACGCCAGCGGTAAATCCACTTTGCTGAAATTGATCTCTGGCGCCCTCGCGCCCCTCTCCGGACGCATTCTGCTCAACGGATTCGTCACGCACTCGCTTACGCCGCGCACCCGCGCGCAGCGCATCGCCGTCGTCCAGCAGGAGAGCACACTGCTCTTCCCCGCGCGCGCCTGGGAATTCGTGCTGCAAGGCCGCCATGCCCATGGACGTTCGCTGCGCTTTGAATCGGAAGACGATGTCCTGATCGCGAAAAACGCACTCGCTCAGGTCGGTGCCGCCGATCTAAGCGATCGCTGGATGGACCAAATCTCCGGCGGCGAAAAACAGCGCGTGATCCTCGCGCGCGCTTTGGCTCAGCAGCCGCTGCTTCTGCTGCTCGATGAGCCTACTCTCCACTTGGATATCGCCGCGCAGATTGGTTTGCTTGATTCTTTGCGGCGGCTCGCCGCGGAGAACCGCTACACCGTCGTGGTCGTGACCCACGAATTGAATCTCGCGGCGGAGTATGCGGATCAAGTTGTCTTGATGCAGCGCGGCCGGTGCTTGCGCGTCGGCCCACCCGCAAGCATTTATCAGCGCGAATTGCTCGAACAGGTTTTTCAAACGCCGCTCACGGTGGAATTCGGTTCCTCCGGGCGGCCACGCGTCACCGTTTTGTCTGGATCGTAGTGTAGGGGCGTCCGCCGCTGCGGGCGTCCTTCTTCTCGTTAACCTCAACCCTGCGGCTCTAAGCCGCGGACCACATTCACCGCGAACTTCGTGCTCGGGAAGACGGATTGGTGAACCCGGACTATTCGGACTCGCCAAGAATGAAGCCGTCGCCGCCGCGCGACTGTAAGGCGGATTCAGTTTATGCGCAGGCCACTGCGGCCAGTCGCTCCTTCGCTGGGCGACACCGCGGGAAGGCCCCGCAACGGTCCTGATTCGAATGGGCCGGAGCTACCGCCAAGCCAGGAGACCGGCGAAGTTCGCAGCCGTGCGATTCACTTTCATCGCACCGGACAACCTTCAACTCCCGCGCGAGAGGGAGCGGAGGATAAAATGACCACACTTCGTCGCAGTTTGATTTTGCTCCTGTTTTTTTCTGTTTTCTTCCCAGGATTTGCTTTCTCACAGAACCCCAGTGATTCCAAACTCGTGAAGGGCGCGACGCTGCATGGTAACGTCCTTGATCCCGACGGGCGAGCTGTCGCGAACGCTCATGTTTCGCTGCTTTCCGGCCTGGCTTCCATCGAACAACGTTCGACGGATTCCGAAGGACGCTATCGTTTCGAGAGTTTGTCGAGGGGCAGCTATACGCTGCTGGCAAATGTCGCCGGCTTTTCCGGCCGCTCCGCCGAAGTCGAGCTCCACGACGCAGAAACTCTAAGCCTTGACCTGCACCTCAAGATCACCGCCGTAGAAGAACAGGTGGTCGTCTCCGCCTCTCTCGACGAGGCTCTCCCTTCTCAAATCGGCTCGTCAGTCAGCGTCATCACCCAGCCGGAAATCGAAGCTCGTGGAGCAGAAAGCATCTCGGAAGTTCTTCGTGGCGTACCCGGCGTGGAAGTGAGCCAGACGGGGCGTCGCGGCGGAGGGACCAGCATCTTCATCCGCGGCGGCAACTCCAACTACAACCTCGTGATGATCGACGGAATCCAGGTCAACCAGTTTGGCGGCGATTTCGACCTTGCTTCCCTTGGCACCGACGGCGTGGAGCGCATCGAAGTTTCGCGTGGACCGGAGAGCGCGCTATTTGGTTCCAATGCAGTCGCCGGTGTGATCGACGTCGTTAGCGAAACCGGCGACGGTCCGCCTCATTTCTCGTTCCTTGGCGAAGGCGGAAGTTATT
>JBGQDD010000327.1:0-4390 GCA_041495665.1 Candidatus Acidiferrum sp. | reverse complement strand
TCTCGATGGAAAAAGATCTTCAAGTCGTCGGCTTTCGCATCGGCAATGAAACGTACGGCGTCCGTATTGCTGCCGTGCGTGAAATCGTGCGTGTTCCGGAGATTACCGCGGTTCCCAGCGCTCCCGATCTGATCGAGGGCGTCATCAATCTGCGCGGGAAAATCATTCCGGTGATGGATCTCCGCAAACGATTCGGCCAGACCGAGATTCAGTCGGATAAGAAGAACCGTATTCTCGTCGTGGAGCTGGACAACAAGTTGCTCGGCCTCATTGTAAACGCGGCTTCGGAAGTGCTTAAGATTCCGCCCTCCGATATCGAAGCCCCGGGCAGTGTCTTTGCGGAAGGCGAATCCGGATACGTCACTGGTGTCGGCAAACTCAAGGGACGCCTCATTATTCTGCTGGACATCACCAAACTCTTGCATCGCCCGGAGTTCAAACGACTCGAGGAGGCTGCGGAACCCGTCGCTACCGCAAGGTAATGCTTTTTCCGGCTTGTCTTTAAGACCGCCGAACTGCGGGTCCGCCTCACGAAAACATAATGGGAACGATTACTGCCCAGGTCCAACTCACCGAAGCAGAGCTGAAGCTCCTCCAGACGCTGGTCTATCAGGAATGCGGCATGTTTTTCGATGAGCGCCGCTCGCACTTCCTGAAAGATCGCTTGCAGCGCCGTCTGAAAGCCTGTCAGCTCGACTCTTTCTATGCTTATTACCGCTTGCTCACCAGCAGGGAAGGACGCGCCGAACTTGCTCTCCTGCTTGAGAATCTAACCGTCAACGAAACCAGTTTCTTTCGCAATCGCCCGCAACTCGATCTCCTTCAAAAATCCGTTCTCGAGGAAATTCTGCACCGCAAGCAAGAGCGCCGCGATTACACCCTCCGGGTCTGGAGCGCTGGTTGTTCCGCCGGGCAGGAGCCCTACACCGTCGCCCTTCTGATCTGCGACGCTCTCGCCTATTACTACCTGAGGAATCCGTTACCCTTCGAAATGCCTTCGCCGAAGCCGCTTATTCCTCCTCCCTGGAGAGTGGAAATCGTCGCTTCGGACATCAGCTATGCCAGCCTTCGCGTCGGCCAGGAAGGCCTCTACACCGAGCAGCAGATGGAACCCGTGGATTACACCTGCCGGCTCCGCTATTTTGAAAAAACCGGTGACAAGTACAAGGTCAAGCCGCAATTGAGGGAACTCGTGCAGTTCGACTTTCACAACCTGAAAACGGAGTTCTTGCCTCGCCGCAACGACATTATCCTCTGCCGCAACGTGATGATTTATTTCGACGAAGCCGAACAAAAACGCCTCATTGAAAAGTTTTGGCACTGCCTGAATCCCGCGGGATACCTCTTCGTTGGGCATGCCGAAAGTCTGTTCGGCTTGACTCAGAAATTCCGCATGATTCATGAGAACAACGGCACCGCTTACCAGCGTAACGAGGTCCGCACGTGAGTCGTCCTCCCGAGGATCGCGGCGGCGAGTTGCGCGCTCTCTTCTTTGAGAGCGCGAACGAACTGCTTCAATCGCTCAACGAGGCTGGGCTCGAACTCGAGTCCCACCCGGCTGAGGAGGAAGTGATCCGTCGAGTCCGCCGCGCCGTGCACACCTTGAAGGGTGACTCCGCGGCTTGTGGATTTCACAAACTGAGTGAGCTGGCCCATGAACTCGAGGATGTGCTCACTCCGCAGGTTGCTCAGGCGCGAGGCGCGGATTTCGCGGAGTTGGTACTCACCGCCGCGGATAGTTTTAACGCCATGCTCACCGCCTATCAGCGGAATGCCGAGCCCCCCGCCGTGGAGGCGCTCCACGCCATGATTCGGAAATTGCTGGAGGAGCCCACCTCCGCGATGCCGGCTGTTTCTGCGGCGCCTCAATTGCCCGCGCAATTTGCCTGGACGGAATACGAGCAGCTCATGATTTCGGAATCGGTGCATCGCGGTGAGATCGTCTACAACGTCGCTCTTCGTATTGATCCCAATAGTCTGATGCGCGCCGCTGCTTTTCAGCTCATTCGAAACGTTCTTCATGGCAGCGGTACCGTCATCGCCTTGCGTCCGGAAGACAATCTAGCCGCCGCAACCGTGGAAATTGTCGAAGCGGCCTTGGCTAGCGCCCAGCCGGAAACGAAACTTCTCCAGCGCTGCCGGATTCCTTCGATTGTTTCCGATGTGCGTCTCGAACGTGCCGCGACTCCGGAGACGCCGGAACATGAATTACTCGGCGATTTGCTGGAGGCGCAGGCTGCTAAAGTTGTCGCCGGAGCCGCCGAGACCACCGATAGCAGCGCAGCAACGAATCCCAGTGCTTCTGGTTCTGCCGCAACCGCGGTTGCTGAAAGCACCCTTCGCGTGGATGCCACCCGCATCGATGCGGTCATGAATCTTGTCGGCGAATTGATCATCGGAAAATCCATGCTCAATCGCACGCTTACCGAGTTTGACCAGAAGCACGCCCGCGATCCCTTGCGCGCCAAACTTGCCGACGCCATGGCATTTCAAGCCCGTATCCTCGATGAGCTTCACAAGTGCGTCCTGAAAATCCGCATGGTGCCCGTCGAGCAGCTCTTCCGGCGTTTCCCGCGCGTCGTCCGCGACGTTGCCAAGCAGTGTGGCAAGGATGTGGCCCTGGAACTCTCTGGTCAGAACACCGACCTCGATAAGGGCATTCTTGATGCTCTTGCCGAGCCGCTCATGCATCTCGTCCGCAACTCCGTTGACCATGGTATCGAACCAGCCGACGTGCGCCTGACTGCGGGCAAGCCCGCCCGCGGTACCGTCTATCTCAACGCCTATCACCAGGGCACCCAGGTTGTTGTTGAAGTGCGAGACGACGGCCGCGGCATCGATCCTGTTCAATTGCGCGCGCGCGCCGTTGAAAAGCGTATTCTCAAACCAGAAGAGGCCGAGCGCCTTACCGATCAGGAAACTCTCAATCTTGTTTTTGAGTCGGGATTCACCACTGCTTCCGAAGTGACCGAAGTTTCCGGTCGTGGCATTGGCCTGGATGTTGTGCGCACCGTCCTCGACCGTCTCAAGGGGACGGTTCACATCTCTTCGCAGATGGGTCGCGGCACAACTTTCCAGCTTCGTGCTCCGCTCACCCTCGCCAGTATTCAGACTTTGCTGTTCCGCGTCGGCGGCCGTCTTTTCGCTGTCCCGCTTTCTTCGGTTGTGGAAATCACTCGCATCGCGGATCACGAGATTCACCGCGTGGATCAGCGCGAAGTGCTGCGTCTTCGCGACCAGATTCTCACGCTCGTGCGCTTGGAGCACCTTAGCCGTTTGCGCAGCATCGACACCCATCCCGTTCTAAAGAAACATTTCGTCATCGTCATTGGCGCCGCCGAAAAACGCTTCGGTCTCCTAGTGGATAGCCTGGTCGGAGAAGAAGAACTGGTCATTAAAGCGCTGCCTGCCGAAATCGTCTCCAGCGACTTGGTCAGCGGCGCTTCCATACTCGGTGACGGAACGGTTGTCCTCATCCTCAATGTTCCCGCGGTCCTCTCGCGGCTCTCTCGCTCTACCCCGCTTGGAGCCATCGCATGAGCGAACGCATCCGTGTTCTCGTCGTCGATGATTCCGCTCTCATGCGGAAACTGATCCCCGCAATTCTTGCGCGCGACACTTCCATCGAAGTTGTCGGCACCGCCATGGACGGCGCGTTCGCCTTGAAAAAAATTGAAGAGCTGCAGCCGGATGTCGTGACGCTTGATCTGGAGATGCCGCGCATGGATGGCATGGAGACGCTGCGCCTCATCATGCGCCGCGCCCCCCTGCCCGTCATTCTATTCAGCACTCATTCGAAAGAAGGCGGCTACGCTACCTTCAAAGCCCTCGCCATGGGTGCCGTCGATTTTCTCGCCAAGCCCAAGGATGCGGCTGCGGGACATCTTGACGAAATTGCCGACCAGCTGATTGCCAAAATTAAAGTAGCCAAGCGTGCCGCTGGCCGCAAACTTCCGCCTGCCGTTGTTGGCGAGGAGACCGCCGCGCAGAAAAAAGGAAACCGCCTCGCGTTGCCTCCGCGCCGCGTCATCGCGATCGGCATTTCCACCGGCGGTCCAAACGCATTGCAGTTTGTTTTGACGCAAATCCCCGCGGATTTTCAATCCGCGATTGTGATCGTGCAGCACATGCCGGAAGGTTTTACGGAAATGTTCGCGAAGCGGCTCGATGAATGTTGCGCCCTGGAAGTTCACGAAGCGCGTTCCGGCGATCTTCTCCTTGCCGGCCGCGTTCTGATTTGTCCGGGGAATCGCCACATTATGGTTCGCCGCATGCCCCGCGGCGACATGGTGGTTCTCTCCGATGGGCCGCCCGTGAACGGCCATCGCCCATCCGCGGATGTTTTATTTCATTCCGTGGCGCAGGAGTTTGGGCCCACTACCGTTGGAAT
>JBGQDD010000326.1:0-4420 GCA_041495665.1 Candidatus Acidiferrum sp. | reverse complement strand
GCACAAATCCGACGTTTGGCGCCGGTGTGCTCCCTTCCGGTGATTCCTTGATGGTCCCAAACTGCGCTTCGTACCGCGCAAGATTCTCTCCCAGCGCCCGCCAGATGCGTTTCGCGTGCCCCGGGCTGACGATCATGCTATTCAGCAGTTTTCCCTGCGCGCCATTGGGAAAAATGTAGATAAAGTTCATGGTGAACTCTTCCAGATTGTGGTGAATCATCACCAGGTTGCTGTATTGCCCCTGCAGCTCTTTCTCGTCCGCTTTGATCTGCACCTGGCCCGGCACTGGCTGCTGTTGATCCATTTCGTTTCTCTCCCGGAACGCCGTTTCGAACTTACCACAAGCACCCTTGGTTCGCATGATCGGCGCCGCTCGCCGCAGGCTTCGCGATCTCTGTTAGCAAGTAGGACATGGAGTCCCATTGACAAGCGGCTATATTAAGTATAGTTTAGGATTGTTATTTAGCATAGTTAACTTCAAACATGGCACGCACGGTCCCGCCACAACTCGAAACCGACCCGCCCGTTTCCGGCGAAACTTCCGACGGCTTCTACTCGACTTCGACAACGCGCACCCGAAGTGTGCTGCCGTCCTTGCCCGAATCTCATCGCACCATCCCTTTTTCTTCCGGCGCTTCGTGGTTCCGGAAGATCATGGCCTTTGCCGGCCCGGGCTATCTCGTCGCCGTCGGTTACATGGATCCCGGCAACTGGGCCACCGACATCGGCGGCGGGTCAAAGTTCGGCTACACGCTTCTGAGCGTCGTCCTCATCAGCAACTTGATGGCGATGTTTTTGCAGGCGCTCTCCGCCAAGCTCGGAATTGCCACTGGGCGTGACCTGGCCCAAGCTTGCCGCGAACACTATTCTCGCCGTACCGGCGTGTTCCTCTGGGTGATCTGCGAAATCGCCATCGCCGCCTGCGATCTCGCCGAGGTTCTGGGTTCGGCCGTCGCGCTGAAGCTTCTCTTCGGCCTGCCACTTCTGGCCGGCGTTCTCATCACCGCGTTCGACGTTCTAATCGTCCTCGCGCTGCAGGGCCGCGGCTTCCGGCTGATCGAAGCCTTCGTTGTGACGCTCATCGCTTCGATCGGAGCTTGTTTCGCTTACGAAATCTTTTTCGCTCACCCTCTTTGGCTTGAAGCCGCGAGCGGTTTCATCCCTCGCGCCGAAATTCTCCGCAACCGCGAAATGCTCTACATCGCCATCGGCATCCTTGGCGCCACGGTCATGCCGCACAATCTCTACCTTCACTCCAGCATCGTGCAAACGCGGGCCTTCGGTATTTCCACACGTGACCGGCGTGAAGCGGTGCGTTACGCCATCTTCGATTCCACGCTCGCGCTCGGCTTTGCTCTTTTTATCAATGCCGCGATTCTCGTTCTTGGCGCCGCTGCATTCCACACCCGCGGCCTTCACAACGTCGCCGAAATCGCCGATGCCTACAAGCTTCTAAGCCCCGTCCTCGGAGCCAGCCTCGCCAGCACGCTTTTCGCTTGCGCGCTCCTCGCTTCCGGCCAGAACTCGACGCTCACCGGCACGCTGGCCGGCCAGATCGTCATGGAAGGCTTTCTCGACATTCGCCTCAAGCCCTGGCTGCGCCGGCTCATCACCCGCTCCATCGCCATCATTCCCGCGGCCCTGGTCATTGGTATTGCCGGGGAGCACAAAGTCACCTCGTTGCTCATTCTCAGTCAGGTGATTCTCAGTTTTCAGTTGCCCTTCGCGGTGATCCCCCTCATCCAGTTCACCAGTAGCCGCGCTAAGATGGGGGAGTTCGCCAACTCGCGGCTCACCGTGGTCATCGCTTGGATCGTCGCCGCCGCCATCCTCTTTTTCAACGCCGAACTTCTCTGGCTCATCTTCCGTTCTTAGCAGGAGCACAGCACGGTATCACCGCCGCCGAGTTTGCTTTCGTTGCTCTCCCCGTTGTGCGAGAATTTTCCTGGTCGCCATGTCCACCGACGCGCAGCCCAATCTCAAGACGCGCAAAATTCTTTTCGCTTCGCTCCTTGCCCTTATTTGCATTGCGCTTGTTTACGCCGTTCTCCAGAGAGACAAGCCGTGGGTCGTCCCCGAGGAAGTCAAGAAACTCAAGAATCCTCTCCCGCCCTCGGAATCCACACTTAAGGCTGCCCGGGGGATTTACATGGATGAGTGCGCGCAGTGCCACGGCGAACACGGCAAAGGCGATGGCCCCGAGGCCAGGAGGCACGATCCAGCTCCCTCGGACATCACTGACGCCAGGCACATGAACACCGTTACTGACGGCGAGATTTTCTATCAAATCAGTGAGGGCAGAAAGCCCATGCCCTCGTTCAAGAAACGGTTGACCGAAGATCAGCGCTGGGGGCTGGTTCTTTTCGTCCGGACTTTCTCCGCTCCCTCTGCGTTGCCAATCGAGGAGAAGAAGCCCGCCGCTGTTAGAAGCACAGCCGCGTCCCCGAAAGACTGAGCTTTTGGCAGCAACCTCTCTTCCCAAACACGGTGCTGTGGATATATTCTCATATCGCCCTATTCGCACTTTCAAGGAGACTCATGCGCAAGATTTTGCTGGTCCTTCTCTTCTTCTTTATACTGTCGCCGCTGGCCTTCTCCGCCCCCGGCGCCGTTCGCTGCGGCAAGTTGCTCGATGTTCGCTCCGGTCAGATGCTTACCGACCAGACCGTGGTCTTCGATGCTTCCGGCACAATCACTTCGGTCAGCGCGTCTTCTTCCACCAAGCTCCCGAATGGCGTCACGGCGATTGAGCTTTCGAATGCCACGTGTCTCCCTGGGCTGATCGATGTTCATACTCATCTCACCGGCGAACCGACGGGCAACGGCTACGCAAGTCTCGGCATTTCCATTCCACGGGAAGCCATCACCGGCGTCAAGAATGCTCGCCTCACGATCCGCGCCGGATTCACCACCGTCCGCAACGTCGGTGCGAGCGGCTTCACGGACGTCGCTCTTCGAGATGGCATTGATGCTGGCGAAATCGAAGGTCCGCGCATGCGCGTGTCTGGTCCGCCATTGGGAATTACCGGGGGGCACTGCGACAACAACTTGCTCCCCTCTGAATTTCATTACAAAGCAGGGGGCGTAGCCGACGGCCCCTGGGCCGCACGCGCCAAAGTCCGAGAAACCGTCAAGTACGGCGCTGACGTCATTAAAGTCTGCGCCTCGGGCGGCGTGCTCAGCAAAGGCGATCAACCAGGCACGCCGCAATACACACTCGAAGAGTTGCAAGCCATTGCGGAAGAAGCCCACAAGCTTGGCCGCAAAGTCGCCGCCCACGCCCACGGCACGCAATCCATCAAGGACGCCATCCGCGCGGGCATCGATTCCATCGAGCACTCCAGCCTGATCGACGACGAAGGCATCGCCCTCGCCAAGCAGCACGGAACTTATCTCGTCTTCGACATCTACAACGACGACTTCATTCTCCAGGAAGGCGCGAAAGCCGGAATGTTGCCCGAGTCCATCGAAAAGGAAAAGAAGATCGGCCGTCTCCAGCGTGAAAATTTCCGTCACGCCCAGCAGTCCGGCGCGAAGATGGCCTTCGGCACGGATTCCGGCGTCTATCCCCACGGTGACAACGCGAAACAGTTTGGCAAAATGGTCGAATGGGGCATGAAGCCTCTCGACGCCATTCAGGCCGCTAGCGTCAACGCCGCGGATCTGCTTGGATGGGCCGACAAGATCGGGGCGTTAGAGACCGGTCACTACGCCGATCTGATCGCCGTCAGCGGCGACCCGGCTTCCGACGTGCGGGTCCTTGAATCCGTCAAGTTCGTGATCAAGGGCGGCACCGTCGTCCGCAACGATTACGCCGCCAAGTAAGCTGGGAATCAGCCCGATTTCACTCCGCGCACAATTCATCTCGCTCAAAGAAAAAGCGGGCCGATAACCGCCGGCCCGCTGTCGTTTTCCTTAGTTCCTAACTTCCGCTTACGCCGCCGCCGCCTTTACTTGCCCCAGCGCCGCAGCAACTTCTTTCAAGTCCGGTACCACAGGAATGTCGTAGTTCTTGAACCATGCCACTTTTCCGGTTTTGTTCACGATGGCGATCGCGCGGCCCGTGATGCCTTTGTCCGCCAGGTAGACGCCGTACTTCTCGCTCATTGCTCCGCGCGGATGAAAATCCGCCAGCAGTGAATATTTGATCCCCATCTTCTCCGCATAGGCCTTGTGCGACCACACGCTGTCAACACTGACGCCAAGGACTTCCGCGTCCAGCGTTTCGAACGCCTTCATCTCATTGACGAAGCAGGCATGCTCGTTGGTGCACGTCGGGCTCCAGTCCAGCGGGTACCACACAAGTACAACGTTCTTTTTCCCCGCGAAATCCGAAAGCTTCACTTCCTTTTTTTCCTGATTCAACAGCGTGAAATCCGGCGCTGCCTGTCCCACCGCGATACTCATACTCTTTCCTCCT
>JBGQDD010000325.1:0-4426 GCA_041495665.1 Candidatus Acidiferrum sp. | reverse complement strand
GTGAACAACGCCGTGCAGCTTCGCGCCCTCGACCTGCGCTCCGGTACTACGCGCATCGAGTTGCAGCTCGAATCCGTTCTCCCCGGCGTTCGCGGAGATGGAAATCAGTTGATGCAGGTTTTCTTCAACATTATCAGCAACGCTTTGGAGGCCATGGAAGCAGCCACGGGCGGTGTTCTGACAATCAAGACGATCCGCGACCGCGGCAACGTCGTCATCCTGTTTTCCGACACCGGTCCCGGTCTCAAGGACCCGCAGCGCGTTTTCGATCCTTTCTATACGACCAAGCCGGTTGGCAAGGGCACAGGCCTGGGCCTCAGCATTTGCTTCGGCATCGTTCAGGAGCACGGCGGAAAAATTCTCTCCTACAACCGGCAGGAAGGCGGAGCCGTCTTCCGTGTGGAACTACCCGCAGTCTTGGCGGCTTTGCCGGCGAGGGAATTGCAGCTCAGCACTGCGTCTACTACGACTCAAAAACCTTCCTGACGGAAATCCAGCACACTGACATCTATCTGCCCGTTGTCCGAAAATCAACTCGACTCGTGCTAGAGTTTTGCATTCCACTCTTGAGGCTGGAAAGGGAGTCACGATGCCCGAAATGGCTATTCAGACTCAAAAACTCACACGGAGATTCGGGAACCTCACCGCAGTCGACGGCATCGATCTCCAGGTGACGGCTGGACAATTTTTCGGTTTTCTGGGACCGAATGGCGCAGGAAAATCGACGACGATTAAGATTCTGACCGGCTTGCTTGCGCCGACTTCCGGCAGCATCCAACTTTTGGGAGTGGACTTTGCCGCGAATCCGGTCGAAGTAAAACGCCAGATCGGCGTCGTTCCGGAAGGCATGGCCCTTTTCGAGCGCTTGACGGGTTCCGAGTATCTGAAGTTTGTCGGCCGGATGTACGGCCTGGACCGCGCGACGACTCAGCGCCGCTCCGAGGAGTTGCTTGACTTCATGCAGCTCGCCGATCGGCCCAAGACCATGATCGCGGATTACTCCCACGGGATGCAGAAAAAGCTGGCTCTCGCAGCCGCTGTGATTCACGGGCCGCGCATTCTGTTCCTCGACGAACCATTCGAAGGTGTGGATGCGCTCGCGGCAGGCGCGCTGAAGGCTCTGCTGGCGCGCATGACGGAACGCGGCACAACGATTTTCCTGACGTCCCACGTCCTGGAAATCGTCGAACGGCTGTGCAGCCACGTGGCCATCATTCATAAGGGACGGCTAATCGCGCAGGGTTCGCTGGAAGAATTGCGCGCCGGGATTTCGGGTGAGGCCGGAAGCAAGACCACGCTCGAGCAGATCTTCCTTTCGATCGTTGGTCAGGACGGCACGGAATGCCCGCAGCTCGAGGAGCTTTCATGGCTGATGTGACGCCGTCCGTCAATGTCTTCGAGCAGATCCGCCTGGTTGCCGGACTTCGCTGGCGAATCCTGCGGAACAGCCTGCGCAAGAAAAGTAATCGTCTGGACCTGATCGGCCTGATCGTTACGGGCGTATTCGGCGGCATCCTGGTGATCGGTTTAAGTCTTGCCTTTTACGCGGGCGCTTACGCCTTTCTTTCCCAAGGCCGTCCGAGCCGGATGGCATGGCTTTTCTGGGGCATTTTTCTCTTCTGGCAGATTTTCCCGATTTTTGTGGCCGGCTTCGGGGCGAATTTCGAGTTCCGCGCGCTGCTCCGGTTTCCGCTAAGTCTCCGCGCGTTTTATATCATTGGGCTGGCGTATGGGTTCGCCGATTTCTCGGCGCTCGCCTCGGTCTGCTGGCTGCTGGCCATGACCGCCGGAGCCACGGTCGCCAAACCGGGCATGTTACCGGCCATGCTGCTGCTCGTTGCTATGTTCATGCTGCTCAATGTAACGATTGAGCGCCTCGTTGGTTCCTGGCTGGAGCGCTTGCTCGCCCGCCGCCGTACAAGAGAACTTTTCCTCGGCCTTTTTGTTCTATCCATGATTTCGCTGAATTTTCTTAACCCTCTGATGCAGCGTTACGGCGCCTCGGCGCGGCCAGCATTCCTGCGTCTTTTGCCATACTTCGCATGGCTCCCCCCTTCGCTTGCGAGCCGCGCCCTGGCCGCTGTCACCCGTCTGCAGCCCGCGGCGTTTCTGTTAACTTCGTCTCTTCTCCTGCTCTACCTGGTTTTGTTCAGCGCTCTTTTGTGGCGCCGCTTTGCCGCGCAATATCGCGGCGAAGAGCTCAGTGAAACCGCCGCACCATCCCGTCCTGCCTTCCGTCCCATCGCGGCGAGAGATGATGGTCCTGATCGCTTGAGTTTGCTTTCGCCACAAGTGGCGGCGGTCGTTCGCAAAGAGTTCCGCTATCTTACTCGCAACGGTTTTGCGTATCTCACGCTGCTGATGCCCCCGCTGTTGATACTAGTCTTCAGCATGAATTTTGCCGGAAGGCATCCGACCGTGGGCGGCAGGGGCGTCTCCGCGGAGATGTTTTTCCCCGGCATGATGGCCTACCTCATCCTGATTCTGATGGCGCCCGCCTACAACAGCTTTGCTTACGAAGGTCGCGGCATTCAGACCTACTTCACCGCCCCCTTGCGCTTCCGCGACGTATTCCTTGGGAAGAATCTGATGCTTCTCTCCGTGCTCGCGGTGGAAATCGCGCTTTCCCTGGCGATGCTCGCCTGGCGCGTTGGTCTGCCTTCGGCTCACATGCTCGTGGCTACCTGCGCCGCCATCATTTTCACCATCGTGGGTCAGCTCACTGTCGCCAACTGGTCGTCGATCACCTTTCCGCGAAAAATGGAATTTGGCCAGATGCGCGGCCAGCGCCAATCCGGCATGGCCGTGCTGGTTGCGTTTGGCTCGCAGATTTTGATGGGCGGAATTTCCGCCGTGATTCTTTTCACCGGAAAATGGACCGGCGATCTTTGGCTGCCCGCCGAAGCATTCCTATTTCTTGCCGCAGCAGCCGTTGGAGGTTACTTCGCCTCGCTCGACGCCCTCACGAAGCTAGCGGAGAAAAAGAAGGAAATCCTAATCGAGGCCTTGTGCCGATGATCTCATCGCTTCCGTTGACCGCTCGAAAGTCAGCGCTTCCTATTTCTATTTCCGCAGGAATTCCGCGTAGCGCGCCGCAATCGCGTGCCACGAAAAATATTGCCGCTGTGCCATCAAGCTGCGTTGCGCCAACGAAGCGCGATAGTGCTCGTCCTCCAAAACGCGGACCAGAACGTCCCCCAGGTCGCCCTTCCTCTGTGGTGAAAAAAGCGCCAACCCCGCCTCGGTGATCGGCACTGCCGTTTCAGGGCCCGCGAACGCGATCACCGGCAAACCGCACGCAATCCCCGCGATGGCGCTGCTCCGCCGCGTGGAAATGTGCCCGCGCACAAAGAGCAGAACGTCGGAAACCGAGAGACTGCGCACCACGTCTTCGCCCGGTAGAACTCCCAGCACGTGGAGCTCAACCGCACTATCGCGGAAACGCTTCTTCAGCTCCGCCTCCGCGCTTTGCGCGTTGCGGCCCAGAACGATCAGTCGCAAATTTCCAACGCGCGAGGCGGCAAATCGAACAGCTTCGACGATTTGGTCGATTTCCCACCGTCCCGATTTTCCTCCGGTTATGCTGAAGACCACAACACTCAATTTATCACCCGTGGAAATGCCCCTCCTCGAGTTGGCTTCCCCGGACGTGGGCAAATTTGCTCCGACGGGAATGAAGCATCCTTTGCCGGGTTGGCCTTTGATCCAGGAGATTCTTTCCATTGAAACCGTGAAAACGGCCGCATCGGAAACGTGTAGCGCTTCATGCATAACGCGCAACTGGGTGCGGCGGCGCAATCCGTCAATCATCCGCGTCCCACTGTAGGGTTCAATGTCGTGAAAAACGACGCCCACGCGGACACCGGCGTCTTTGAGAGTCTTAAGAACTCGGGAAAATCGCAGCGGGAAACCACGTGCGGACCAGGCCAGCGCCGTGTATTGCACCAAAACCCACGCTCCATGCCACCCTTTTGCCCGGCGTCGCAGCGCGCGCGTCCACCCGCTTGCGGGCCACGCGACTCGCTCGATGACCAATTCGAAGTCTTCCGCGAGCAGAGCTTCGCCGAGGTAGCGGCAATACTCTTCCACCGCGTCCGTAGGCGCGTCGGGCCGTCCGAGGAGCGCAATGACGCGCTGTCCGCTCATTTCAAATTGCTCATTTGTCGACGAGGAAGCTTCCGATCACCAGCGCGTCCATGCCCGAGCTGAAAAATGTTCGTATCGCGTCCGTCGGCGTGTGCACGATGGCTTCGCCGCGCAGATTGAACGAAGTATTCATGATGACCGGCACGCCCGTACGTTTTCCGAATTCATCGATCAGCCGCCAGTAGAGCGGATTGATCTCTTTCTCGACGGTCTGCGGCCGCGCGCTGCCGTCCACGTGCGTTACGGATGGAATTATGCCGCGTTTTTCCGGGCGCACTTG
>JBGQDD010000324.1:0-4433 GCA_041495665.1 Candidatus Acidiferrum sp. | reverse complement strand
TGATTACTGCCTCGATGTCGGTCGCTTTGCGACCGCACATGAAAAAGAAAACGTCCTCACCTTCACCAGCTCCATCGAATCTCCGTGGCCGGAAAACAACACCGTTCACGCTCAACTCTTTCCCGCAGGCAAAGCTGGCCACGGCCCCGCCGTCCTTCTCCTCCCCAACTGGAACGCCAAATGGCACGGCCAGAACGGTCTCTGCCACTGGATTCAGCGCATGGGCATCACCGTCCTCAAGATGAGCATGCCCTACCACGACCGCCGCATGATCAAAGGCCATGAGCGCGCCGACCAAATCTGCGGCCCCAATATCGGCCTCACCCTCCAGGCCAACCGCCAGGCCGTCCAGGACGCCCGCCGCTGCCTCAGTTGGCTCGAACAGCAGGGTTACACCAAGCTCGGCATCCTGGGCACCAGCATCGGCTCTTCCGTCGGCTACATCACGCTCGTTCACGATGAACGCGTCCGCGCCGGCGGCTTCTTCCACGTCTCCACCTACTACGCCGACGTCGTCAGCCAGGGCATGACCACCCATCACGTCTGGGAAGGTCTTAGAAATCATGTCAGTGTCGACGAACTCCGCGAATACTGGGCCCCCATCAGCCCCATGCCCTACGTCGAACGCGGCATGGGCGCCGGCCGCAACACCTTCATGGTCTACGGCAAGTACGACCCCACTATGCTCCCCGAACTCACTCGCCAGATGCTCGACTCCCTAAGACGCCACGGCGCCGACCCCCGCACCCTCGAACTCCCCTGCGGCCACTACTCCCTCGAACTCGCCCCCTTCTCCTACATCGCCGGCTACCGCATGCTCACGTTCTTCCTCGAATCCCTCGCCTGAATCCTTGTAGTCGCCGGTCTTCAGAACGGTTCTTTTGCCTTGCTGTTCCGTAAGGGCACGATACATCGTGCCCGCGGCGCTGCCAGCACCGCGATGCGTCTTGCAAGTTGCAGTGATAGCATGCACCTGAGGCATTTCTATGGTCACGTTCGTCTTCGGTGCCGGCGCAGCGCGCCACGTAGGTTAGCCTTCTCAAACTTGCGAGCAAGAGCAGCATCCAACGATTTATTTCGAGTCTTCGGTGCATGGGTTACTAAAAGCGTACGTAAGGAATCCGGAGCACCGCACAGAAGCTTCCTATCTGGATAGTATAGTCCGCAGCCACTCTTGGACCTGCACTAATGGGCAGTTAACCGCTACTGCATAGTACTACTGACGATGAATAGACGAACGGCAGAGACTTGACTGAATGCAACAGAGTAACGGCAGGGAGAAAACGAATGGCAACGCACATCGCGAGAGCGGCTTTAGTTCTCATCGCTTTCATCTTCACGTCGGCTCTATCGTCAGCACAGACGCAGACGGACACGAACTGCACCACTTCGCCGGATTACGGTGCGGGCCGCACTACCAACTGCACATCCACGACGACGGCAACACCTCCTCCCGGTGGATGGCTCGCAGGCGTGAATAAGGCTTTGGCCGCGAATCGTGCTAAGGCGGAGGCCAACAAAGACCAGAAGGCTCAGCAAGCGGGGCAACTCTCGCCGGACGCCATGAAAGAACTGCTCGCAGAAGAGAAGAAAGAAAGGGAAGCCAAAAACACAGTGGATTACATCTACTGCCGCCAAAATGCAAACGGGAGTCTAATGGATTTCGAAGGAAAACCCAGGACATGCGCTGACGTAATCGCCTACACGAAAGCATTCTGTTTGGTAAACCCCGATGTAGAGAGATGCACTCTTGCCAAATCGAAAGCGGAAGTGGAAAAGGCGTTTTCGGTACTATCAGAGGATTACAAAACCGACCCGCGCCGAAATAAGAGAGATGCGCAAATGTACTACGACTCGCTGTTCGCCAAGCTGACAAAGTGGGGATGCATGTCTTTTCCTGACATGGCGTTGCCGCAGCGGGACGGCACCTTGCATCCGTGCCCCGACGCTTCTGAACCTCCAAAGCAACCTTAGTTTCTCAGAGTCCAATTATCGCCATGCGAACCTATTACCGAGCATTGCCGAATCCTATCATGTCGCAGCACCATAAGTTTGTATGGGTGCCGAAACTCAAGGACGCCACGGCGGACTATCTCCCCGCCGTCAAGCAGACTCAAGCCGATCTGAGAGGTCAATACGGGTGGGATACGGAACTTGTTCTCGTTCCCGACGACAAGCTTATGCAGCCAAAGTACGCGGTCGCAAGAAACGTTGACGAGAATAGAATCAAGATACAGATTGTCCGTCAAGAGGCCGGAATCTCGACATGGACGGATGAACTTCCCACAGAACCGGAGCCAGGTGTCACGACGTTCGAGGGACTGTACGAGATTCTTGACCGTGCCCTTGATGAAGCCGAAGACTCTGACCGTAAATAAGTTAAGTTGGCCATTTACCTAGTTGCCGCGGATAGCTTCACACCAGCGCCACCTCGCGCTCGAAATGCGGTTTCTTTTCCGCAAGCAGCGTAAGCCCCACGCCGCACGCCGCCGCAATTCGCTCCAGCATCGTCAGCGAATGCCCCGCATACTCTGCGTCTTCGAGCCGCGCAATCACCGACTGCGTCGTCCCAACCCTCTTTGCCAATTCCGTCTGCGTGAGCCCGGCGTCTTCCCGCATCTCTCGAACCAGCAGCGCCAGGTCAATCTGTTGCAACGTCCGCCCAAACGTCTTGCGATACAAAGCGCTCTTCCGCACACGTCGATCAACGATCTGCCTGTGCCTATCACTCCTCATAGCCCAATCTCCCGCCCTGGAAATTCCCCTTGACCACGACTAGCCTCATGGTAAACTACGATGTAGGTAATACTGTGTGGTATTTTGGAGTAAGGCAGCCGAACTGCCGCTTTTTCTTTTCTGGGCATGCCTCTGGACCTCTAGAGGCGAATCCGTTTTGAATCCACACGAACGAGACACATCCAATTCTGCACAATGTTGGTGCAATCCAAGTCCTCTAGAATCAACACTTGCGGACCTGCTCGTAAGTGTGGAAAGCAAAGGACTTACAGAAATATTAAGTCTTTTAGATGCAACACTTACAAAAAACAGGGGGGAGGGGGTTGTTGAGCTTTCTGAGCGGTGAAGCGCCACCTGAGCTCAGAGTCTGCAATTCTACGGGCGCCCACTGTAGCTCAGGCCTTCAGGCCTGAGGCTCCTTCTCTGCGACCTCTATGCCTCTGCGTTAGGCCATCTTTCTTCAACGCAGAATCGCTGAGAATGTCCCATCGGCCACAAGCGCGGACACCGCTTCAATCTCCGGCGCCAGCGGCCGGTCTTCGGTAACTTTGGGCGACTTGGCACGAACAGCCGCATACGCTTTCTTGGCGAGCGTCCCCGTCTGCAGGGGCGCCAGCAAATCGATCCCCTGGCACGCACACAGCAACTCAATCGCGATGGTATGCCGCAAATTAACCAGCATGTGGTCCAGCCGTCGCGCCCCGCTCATGCCCATGGACACGTAATCTTCCTGATTGCCCGAGGTCGAAATCGAATCCACGGAATGAGGAGTCGCCAGCGCCTTGTTCTCGCTGGTCAATGCCGCCGCCGTTACCTGCGCGATCATAAATCCGGAATTCAGCCCCGGCTCCGGCGTCAGGAACGCCGGCAGCATGCTCGTCAGCGGATTCGTCATCTGCTCGATCCGCCGCTCGACGATTCCGCCGAGCGTCGCAATTGCGATCGCCACCTGGTCCGCGGCCATCGCCAGCGGCTGGCCGTGGAAATTTCCGCCACTGATGATGTCGTCGTTGTTCGCGTCGCGCACGAATACGAGTGGATTGTCGGTAGCACTGTTCAGTTCGACAGCGGCCATCTCCCGCGCCTGCGCCAGAGAATCGCGCACCGCGCCGTGCACCTGAGGAGTACAGCGCAAGCTGTACGCATCCTGCACGCGCGTGTCTTTTTCGGCGGAGCGATGCGACTCGCGAATTTGGCTGCCCTCATTCAAGTGCGCCAGGTTTCGCGCTGTCGTTGCGGCTCCCGCATACGCCCGCGCATGCATGATTCGCGCATCAAACGCTCCCGGGCTGCCGCGCAGCGCATCCAGCGAAAGGGAAGTAGCCACATCCGCTGTGTCGACCAGAATGTCCGCCTCATGCAACGCCAGGCTCAGCAGCGCGAGCATCCCCTGCGTGCCATTCAGCAGAGAAAGCCCTTCTTTTGCTTCCAGCGCCACCGGCGTAATTCCCGCGCGCTTCATCGCTTCTCCGCCGGGCAGAGTTTCTCCGCGGAATACTGCGCGGCCCTCGCCAATCACTACTTGCGCGAGATGCGCCAGCGGCGCGAGATCGCCCGAAGCACCCACCGAACCCTGCGACGGAATCACGGGATGCACTTTCGCATTCAACATTTTGCAGAGAGTTTCAACGACTTGCGGCCGGATGCCGCTCAATCCTTTGGCCAGCGCATTCGCGCGCAGCAAAATCATCGCGCGC
>JBGQDD010000323.1:0-4440 GCA_041495665.1 Candidatus Acidiferrum sp. | reverse complement strand
GCAAAAGCCACGGCAACGGCCGCGTCCACGGCGTTGCCGCCACGCTTGAGCATCTCCACGCCGGCCTGGGAGCCAAGCTCCTCATCGGTGGCGACCATCCCGTGAGGAGCGCGAACCGCCTGATGCGGCCAAGGTTTGGACACTGCGGCGTGACTGCCAGATGTTGCGGCCGTTTGTGCTCTTGCGCCGGGCGCCAGCGGAGAAGTTGTGGCCAGCAACACGAAGAGGGGCACCAAAGTAGATTTTTGGCTGCTCATCATAGAGAAATGACACTAAGTGATTCGCGGGATAGCGTCAAGGCGAGCCAGTGCAGGGTATGTTCCTGGAGAGAAATGATCCAGCGCCGGGCGGCAAGAGAAGAATCGCAGCGGCTATCCTTCGCTGAGGATTTCAACCGTGGGCGGGCCAGGGAGCAGGCCAGCCTTGGTGCCGCGCTTGATCAGCTCTTTTACGGCTTGCCTGCCCTTTTCGCCGTAGCCGAGCGTCCATTTGTTCACGTACATACCGACAAACTTGTCGGCCAGCTCGGTATCCATCTCGCGGGCGAATTGCATGGCGTAATTGAGGGCTTCTTCGCGGTGCTCGAGGCCGTAGGAAACGCTGTCGCGGATGGTCCGCGAGATTTGCCGGCCGAGTTCAGGCCCCAGCGCGCGGCGTACCGCGTTGCCGCCCAGCGGGAGGGGCAAGCCAGTCTGTTCCTGCCACCAGATACCCAGGTCGAGTACCCGGTGTAACCCCATTTGGGGGAAGAAGAGCTGCCCTTCGTGAATGAGCAGGCCAGCCTCGACCACATCCTTCTGAACGGCCTCGATGATTTTGTCGAAGGGCATAACCACGGGTTCAAAATCCGGCTCGTAGAGCTTGAGGGTGAGATAAGCCGAGGTCTTCAGCCCGGGCACGGCGATGCGCCTGCCGGCAAGCTCGGTCGGCTTTAGGGATTTGGTGGAAACGACGATGGGGCCATAGCCCTCGCCAAAACTGGCGCCGCAATCGAGCAGAATGTATTTGTCGCGCAGGGTGGGGTAGGCGGCAAAGCTGATGGCAGTGACGTCGTACGTTTCGGTCAGCGCGGCCTCGTTCAGCGACTGGATATCCGAGAGGATGTGCGTGTACTTGTAACCGGGCGTGGAGAGCTTATGAGTAGCGAGGGCATAAAACATGAAGGCATCATCGGAATCCGGTGAATGTGCCAGCTTGATCTCGACCGGCTCTTTCTCGGTCTTCGAGGCTGTTTGTTGGCCGGGCATGGGCTTGTCCGTTTCCTTTTCCAATGCGACCCCGGCAAGGCCGGGTCATTTCCTGTGCAAGCGCTGAACGCTTGAGGTGCCCTGGCTTTGGTTCTTCCCAGAGAGACTTTCCCGCAGCGGAGAGGGTCTACCGGTGACGAACGGAAGAAAACGTGCGCGTCGCAGGGGCTTGCGGGCGCTTGGCCGGGCGATTTCTTGCAAGGGAAAGCCTAGCATATTGGCGTCCGGCGAACAATTGGAAGGAGCGCAAGCAGCAGGCGCGGGACCTCAAGGAGCAGAACGTGTGGCATCCTGAGGGGCCGAAGAGCCACGCCGATCCGGACGGCCCGCCGGTAACGAAAACGCTGAACGGGAAGAGCGGTGAGGCGTTTCAATTGCCAAAGGCGTCGCTAACGGTGTTCAGTGGCAGGATCGACGGAGCAGCGGCTGCTGAGTTCAAGAGTGAAGCCCATTTCGGAAGCCGGCGGAGTGGAAGTACACTAGAATGGTAGAGGAGGCGCTTTTGGATAGGCCTCGTCATCCCCTCGTTGTTCGCCCTTGGAAAATCCAGCATACACAGCGAAACAAGTGGAACGCACCGCCGCTCCATGCCGGAAAAGAGAGAGGGCAGCCTGATGGGAAAGGGCCCAAGGTATTTTCTTCGGTGAAAACCAGCGGGAAGGGTTCGAAGAAGCCTGCCTGAGAGCGGACCACGAGGACATCTGGGACGCAGGCCAGAAAGAAACTGCGTGCGCTGAGTCAAAATAAAAGGGCCCGCAGCCTGAAGACTGCCGCTAGATCGATGCGGGTGGAGCACCCGCACTCTCGTCTTACCACTCCCACCAAGTTGTTCCACCCATTGTGCCGCCTAGGGGCGGCGCTGCATGGGCAGACTGAAGCTCACCTGGATCCAAGTTACCGGCTCGCGGAGGCCGCCCGGACCTCGCGCTTTTCGATAGGAACAAACTCTCGCACCTCGTAGCCCGTATAAATCTGGCGTGGACGCGCGATCTTCTGCTCGGGATCCTGGAGCATCTCCTGCCATTGCGCGAGCCATCCGACCGTCCGCGGAATAGCGAAGAGCACGGTGAACATCTCCGGCTTGAATCCCAGAGCCTGGTAAATGATTCCGGAATAGAAATCCACGTTGGGATAGAGCTTCCGCTTGATGAAATACTCGTCCTCGAGGGCGATTTTTTCCAGTTCGAGAGCAATATCGAGTTTTGGATTTCTGCCCGTGGCCACAAAGACCTGATCCGCGGCCCACTTGATGATGCGTGCGCGAGGATCATAATTCTTGTAGATGCGATGGCCGAAGCCCATGAGCTTCCCGTGCCCCGCCTTGATTTTGTCGACGTAGCCGCGAACGTTTTCCTTCGAGCCGATTTCATCCAGCATCTTCAAGACTTCTTCGTTGGCGCCGCCATGCAGCGGGCCCGAGAGCGCGGCGGCCGCGGCGGCGGTGCAGACAAACGGATCGGCCTGGGAACTGCCCACGGCGCGCATGACGTTGGCGCTGCAGTTTTGTTCGTGATCGGCGTGCAGGATGAAAAGAATGTCCAGAGCGCGCGCCACAATGGGATTGGCGCGGTACTTCGGCTCGACCATTTTCCAGAGCATGTTCATGAAGTTCTCGGCGTAGCTGAGGTCGTCGTCAGGATAGATATACGGATAGCCAAGGCTGTGCCGGTACGCGTAGGCTGCGATGGTCGGAACCTTGCCGATCAGGCGGCGGATCTGGAGCTTGCGCACCTCGGGGTCATGCACATTCCGGGCATCCGGGTAAACCGTGGAGAGAGCCGCTACCGTGCTGATGAACATCCCCATGGGATGGGCATCGTGATTGAAACCCTCCAGAAAGTTCTTGGTTTTTTCGTGCAGCATGGTGTGATGGGTGATCTCGACCACAAAGTTTTTCAGCTGCAGTTCCGTGGGTAGCTCACCATTCAGAATCAAATAGGCGACTTCCAGGAAGGTGCATTTTTCGGCGAGCTGCTCGATGGGATATCCGCGATACCGCAGGATGCCCCTGTCGCCATCGATGAACGTGATCGCGCTGTGGCACGACGCCGTGTTCAAGAACGCAGGGTCGTAACTCATGAGTCCGAAATCGTCGGTAGTGGTTTTGATCTGCCGCAAATCGGAAGCGCGAATGGTTCCTTTGTCAATCGGAAGATCGTAGGGAGTCTTGGTACGCTTGTCTATAATACTTAGAACTTCATTTTCCATGGGAATTCCTCCAGTGAAATCTTTTACTCGAACGAAAACTCGTGAAATCTGCCGGCGCAGCGCTGAGAAAAGACATAGTGATCTGCCCCCAAAGTGTGTTGGGAATTCTGGGGGCCGACTACCGATAGCGCTCCAGAGTGCCGGTCTCGGCCGGGATGATTGAACCGAGAGCCCTTGGCGCGGCCATCTCGTCGGGAGCCAATCACGCTCTTCCCCCTTCAGCGACTTCTTGAAAAAGCGCAGCCCATCTACAGAGGCTGCTAACAGATACGGCTTAACGCCGCCGGAACATTTCTGCAGTGACGAGGGTCACAGCGGCAGGTGATTGCGCCCGTATCAAGGCGATGAGAGGCTAGCCCTGCGAGGGTCGCTTCAATCTGTTCGCGGCAGATTTCTCAGGAATTTAGAGCGAAGAGACCATGCGGGCGATGGCGTCGTCGAAGGAGGCGGTGCCGTCAAGGTAGGGTTGCCAAAATTTCTGCAGCAACTTGAAGTATTCATTCCAGCCACGCTGATAGAGGCCTTCGCGCAAGGCGTACGGAGTGTAGCCGCCGGGGGTACTGCCGTGCTGGTCGCCGGCAGTTGCGCCAGAAGAACCAAGCACCGGGCGGATGACTTCCCCGGTAGTGTAGAAAACCAGGGCGAGCCAGAGGTCGCGAGGGATGGCTTTGTCGCGCTGACGGCACTCGCGGATGATGGCGGCTTGCACGGGCTCGGCGATTCCGTGCGAACCTTCGTGGAAAAGAACTTCGAGAGCCGCTGCGCCCTGGTTGCGTGAGTCCAGGCTGGAGATGGTGACGCGCAAGGGATCAGCAGTAGTGTAGGCTCCGGTCCAATTGGCGTAGCCCGTGAGGTCGACGCGGATTTTCTCGCGCGGCCAGCGCGTCTGGTAAATGTCCGCGAGCCGTTCCGAGAGGCCCACGCCCTGTTCGCGCACGAGCGGGGCGACGCGCATGATCCAGCGGCGGTTGGCGCGATCGTGCTC
>JBGQDD010000322.1:0-4454 GCA_041495665.1 Candidatus Acidiferrum sp. | reverse complement strand
TAGTTGACCGGATATCGCTTGCCGTTGATTTCCAGTTCGATCGGTTTCGCCATGATTCCTCCTCGCCAGTAAAATTCTCTGCCGGCTCAGTGTTTATGGCAAGTGTCGCAAGCGGCCTTCGCGTGATTCATTTCGTGGCAGTGCAGGCAACTGTACATCGTCGTGACGCTGGTAACTTCTGACGTCGCCTCCATCTCGCGAACCTGCCCGTGGCACGTCTCGCATTTTACTCCGGCCTCTAGATGTGGGCGGTGATTCCAGGCGACGCCGGGCAGCACGGTATAGACGCGAACCCAGGGAATCGCCTGCTTCGACTTAGCGTACTCCGTAAGCTTCTGGATGGAAGGCTTGTCCTTGGCGATGGTCACGTGGCATTCCATACATGTGCTTGTAGCAGGGAAGGTCATGAGTCTGCCCGGCTTCGGATTTGCATGGCATTTTTTGCACTCCAGGCCGAAGGCCAGATGCTTTTTGTGGCTGTAAGCGATCGGCTGCACCGGCGGCGTGTGCTCTGACGGATTGTCCGGAACCATCTGCTTCGCTGCTTGCGGTGACGCGGCAGGTTGTGCGGTAAGACCCGCGGCAAAGAAGAGAAATGCCACCAGCGTTGCAGCCATCACAAAGGGAGCGATCGATCCAATTCTTTTCATCATAAGCTGACCTCGCAAATTAGAATCTGCTGCGCTTCTTCGTCTGAGCTACGCTTTCTTGTTCACCACTTCCTCGATGCTGGTCCCAAAATCCTTGAGCATGACCGTCGCGGCGTTTCGGCCGGGCGCTCCCGTAACCGAGCCACCCGGATGCGTGGTCGCACCGGTTTGATACAAGCCCGGAATCGGCATGCGGTGCTGCGCCCATCCGGGCATCGGACGCATCGGGCCGGATTGCGCTGCGCTTTGCGCTCCAGCGTGAGCGCTACCATGCCAAAAATGCGGATTCATCCGTTCGAGATCGAGCGGGCTCTCGACAAATCGCGCCAGGATCTTGTCGTCGGTCAAATTTGGTGCGAACCGCCGCAGGTACTTGAGATACGCATCGGAAACTTCGTTCTTGATCTTGTCCCAATGTTCGGGACCTTCCTTCAGTTCGTAAGGTTGCCAGCCCAGCACCTTCAGCGTGTGCATGCCCGCGGGAGCTCGCGTCGGATCAGCAACGCTGCAGCAGATGACCTGAAGTGGCGGATTCTCCAGATTGACCACGCCGCGGGCGTCGTCGTACGCAAAACGTAACGCGCGGTCGGGTGACGCCAAGATGCCCGCCTCCGTTGGCGCCAGCGTACCGCCATCCACAGCGTATTTCGGCGGTTCCTTCGTGGCATAGTGCGTAACGAACATCGCGTGTTCCGCTTGCCACGTATCCACGCCGTCGATGAAGTCCGGCCCCCACAATTCACGCGGCGCCATGTCCACCAGATGTTTAATGTGGATTGTGGAGAGCACGGCCTTCTCCGCGCGGTACGAACTTCCGTCGCTGCATTCCACGCCCGCGCACTTGCCGTTCTCAACGATCAACTGTTTCACCCACTTGTTGGTGAGCAGTACGCCCCCGTGCGATTCGATCGACCGCGCCAGCGCCTGCGTCAACGCGCCTGATCCGCCTTTGGGGATGGGGCGGCCGGAGTGTTGTTGACGCGCGGTTGCATACGCAAGCCTTCCGGTCATGGGAGCGTCCGGCGGCTCGGCCGACAAATGGGACATATAAAGCATGAATGTCCGGCAATGCTCGTCCTCGAACGTGTCGCTGATAATGTCCCAGGCGGACATCGCCAGCCGCCGCTGCCACAACTTGCCGCGAGGTTGTTGCGCCAATTGATCGTTCAAGGGCTTGACAAAACCAATCGGCGAGAAACTTGTCCCCAGCAGAATCGGCTTGATGGCGTCAAAGTCAGCCAGCATTTTTCGATAGGCCGCGGCATCCCGCTTCGAAAACTTTGCGAACTCCGCGCAGGTACGGTCGAGGTCGCGCCACTGCGTCAAGTACGTGCCATCCGGAAAAGGAATATGGAAGATCGGATCGGGGTCGACGTACTCAAGTCCGTAGTCGCGGAGCTTGAGCTCATCGTTCTTGATCATCGGATTGTCTTGCAGGAAAGTATGAGCCGTGGAACACACGTCGTCCTTGAAACCCTTGAGCGTCAATTGCGCGGTCTTCACGCCGCCACCGAGAAGGGGCCGGCCCTCTAACACGAGGCAGCGATAGCCAGCCTTCGCCAGATAGGCGGCGGCAACCAAACTGTTGTGTCCCGCGCCGGCGACAATAATGTCAAAGCGATCTGACGATGCTACTGCGGGATGAAGCGCCAGGTGTTGGACGGCGAGCGGTGCAATGGCCACACCTTTCACAAACCCACGCCGCGTCATCTTGCTCATTGGCTCTCCCCTGCTGCGCTGCGCATTGTCAAGTGCGCGAGCCGCATAAATTTCTTTCGAAAAAGAAACTACACTTTTTTCTTCAATACTTCCTCGATGCTGGTCCCGAAATCTTTCAGCATCACCGTCGCCGCATTTCGCCCCGGCCCTCCGGAGACGGAGGCTCCCGGGTACGTCGTCGCGCCGGTCTGATACAAACCGGTGATCGGCATGCGGTGTTGCGCCCATCCCGGAACAGGACGCAAGGCGCCGGACTGTGCCGCATTTTGCGCGCCGCCGTGGCAGGTGCCGTGCCAGTTGTGCGCGTTCATGCGTTCCATATCCAGCGGACTCTCCACGATCCGCGCGAGAATCTTGTCGTCGGTCAGGTTGGGTGCAAACCGCCGCAGGTATTTCAGATTGGCATCCGAAACTTGATCCTTGATCTCATCCCAATGTTGCGGGCCTTCTTTCAGTTCGTATGGTTGGTTGCCGATGACTTTGATCGTGTGCATGCCGGCTGGTGTTCGCGTCGGATCGGCAACCGAGCTGCAGACCACGAGCAGCGGTGGATCTTCAACATTCACCGCTTGACGTGCGAAGTCGTACGACACCCGCAGCCCGCGATCCGGCGTCGCCATCGTGCCGGAAGCGACGGGCGAGATTGTGCCTCCGGCTACGGGATACTTCGGCGGCTCCGTCGTGGCGTAGTGCGTGGCAAACAAAGTAATGCCCGCCTTCCAGGTGCTCACACCTTCAAGGAAGTCCTGGCCAAACGCCTCTTTCGGCGCCATATCGACGAGATGCTTGATATGGATCGTGGAAAGCACCGCCTTTTCTGCTTTGTAAGAGGCCCCGTCGCTGCATTCCACTCCGGTGCATTTTCCATTTTCAAGAATCAGGCGCGCGATCGTTTTGTTGGTCAGAATCACGCCGCCGTGCGCTTCGATCAACCGCGAGAGCGCTTGCGTCAGCATCCCGGAGCCGCCCTTCGGCGTCGTCCAGCTCCAGCGCTGCCGCCCCGCGCAAATCGAATAGGCCAGTCGGCCGGTCATCGCCGCTTCGGGCGGTTCGACCGTTTGGTATGCCATCCACACCATGAACGCGCGGCAATGATCGTCCTCGAAATTGTCTCGGATAATCTCCCAGGCGGACATGGCGAGACGGCGCTGCCACAACTTGCCGCGAGGATGTTCGGCCAGCCGTTCGTTCACGGGCTTGCCAAATCCCACTGGCGTGTACGCTGCTGCCGCGAAAATCGGCTTGACCGCTTCGTATTCGGTCATCATGCGGCGGTAGGCCGCCGCATCTTTCTTGGAAAATTTCGCGAACTCTTCGCACGTGCGGTCCAGACTCAGCCACTGCGTGATGTAACTTCCATCCGGAAACGGAATGTGTACTACAGGATCGGGGAAAATGTACTCCAGACCGTATTCGCCGAGCCCCAGTTCGTCGTTTCTCAGAATCGGACTGTCTTGGATCAAAACGTGCGCCGAGGAGCACACATCATGCTTAAAACCGCGAAGTGTCAATTGCGTGGTTTTCACGCCGCCGCCCACGAGCGGCCGGCTCTCCAACACCAAACAGCGGTATCCCGCTTTCGCCAGATAAGCGGCCGCAATCAGGCTGTTGTGTCCAGCTCCGGCTACCACGACGTCGAAGCGGTCTTGCTTGGAACTTTGCTGCCCCATGGCAAAAGGTGCGACGGCAAGTGGCGCGAGTGCCGCGGTCTTCACGAATCCTCGCCGGCTGATTGTGCTCATCTGGATTCTCCCTTCTGAGCAAACTCTTAGGCCTTTTTCTTCACCACTTCCTCGATGCTGGTCCCAAAATCTTTCAGCATCACCGTTGCCGCATTTCGCCCCGGCCCTCCGGTTACGGATCCGCCGGGATGCGTCGTCGCTCCCGTTTGATACAAGCCCGGTATCGGCATACGGTGTTGCGCCCAACCCAGCACGGGACGCATGGCGCCGGACTGCGCTGGCCCCGATCCACCCGCGTGACAACTGCCACGCCAGTTGTGCGGGTTCATGCGCTCCAGATCTAGCGGACTCTTGACGATCCGCGCGAGAATCTTGTCATCCGTCAGATTCGGAGAGAACTTCC
>JBGQDD010000321.1:0-4461 GCA_041495665.1 Candidatus Acidiferrum sp. | reverse complement strand
CCGACGTCGAGGTCCTTGATGAGGCATCCGGTTTCGAGGATGCGATTGAGCGCGGACTTGAGGGTTTCGGCAAGCTGCTGGTGCTCCATGCGGACCCCGGCCAGTTTTTCGTAGGGGACAAGCATGCCGCCCATCATCATGATGCGCGCGGAGACCGCCGCGAGTTGGTTTTCCAGACCCGAGAGTTTTTTGCGGGAATCCATGGCCTCGACGAGAAAGGGTTCGAGTTCCTGGCGGGTGCGCTCCGCTTCGGTCAGCGTAAAAAGGCGCTGCGGCGGTTCCGGGGATTCGTCCTGTTCCTGATCGTCGTCGTCTTCGTCTGCCATAGAGTTTCCGTTCGGCGAGTGCTTTGCACCGGCAAAAGAGAACAGGCTAAAGCCTGTGCTACTGGATGCTAGCGCAAACTCAGCATGCGGTCGAGAGCAACGCGCGCATGGTGGCGAGTGCGCTCGTCAACGGAAATGCGGTTAACGACGTTGCCCGCACCCAGATTTTCGAGCGCCCAGAGGAGATGCTGCGGGGTGATGCGGAACATAGTGGTGCAAACACAAACGCTGGGATCCAGCGAAATGACTTTGTGGTCCTGCAATTCCTTGCTGAGGCGGTTGACGAGGTGAATTTCCGTGCCGACGGCCCACTCCGTGCCGGCGGGAGAAGCCTGGATGGCTTTGATAATGCCTTCGGTCGAACCGATTTGATCGGCGGCCTCGGCGACCTCGAAGCGGCATTCAGGGTGGACGATGACGCGAATGCCGGGATGCTCGCGGCGGACGCGCTCGACTTGTTGCGGAGTGAAGCGCTGGTGCACGGAGCAATAGCCCTTCCAGAGGATGACGCGCGCGCTGCGAATCGCTTCCGGCGTGTTTCCGCCAAATTCCTGGTAAGGATCCCAGACGATCATTTGTTCGAGCGGAATGCCCATGCGATAGCCGGTGTTGCGGCCGAGGTGCTCGTCGGGGAGGAAGAGAACTTTGTCGCCCTTCTCGAAGGCCCATTTCATGACCCCGGCGGCGTTGGAACTGGTGCAAACCGAGCCGCCATGCTCACCGGTAAAGGCCTTGATGGCCGCGGTCGAGTTCATGTAGGTAACGGGGATGACCTTGCGGGAATCGAGGAGAGAAGAGAGTTCGCTCCAGCAGGCTTCCACCTGGCCGATGTCGGCCATATCGGCCATGGAGCAACCGGCATTGAGGTCTGGCAGGATAACGGTCTGGTGCTCGCGGCGCAGAATGTCCGCGCTTTCGGCCATAAAGTGCACGCCGCAGAAGATGATGTAGCGGCCCTGGGCCTGCGAAGCCTGGAAGGAAAGCTTGAGGGAGTCACCACGGAAATCGGCGAACTTGACGACTTCGTCACGCTGATAGTGATGGCCCAGGATCACGACGTCCCGGCCCAGGCGGGCCTTCGCAGCGGCGATGCGGTCATCGAGGGCGTTGTCCGGGACGAGGAGGTAGGAATCGAAGTCGCACCCTACCCCGGCTTCGATTTCCGGCGCGCGGAGGGTGTCCGGCTGCTCTGCGCCGATGAAGGTGCTGCTATCCGAAATGGATACAAGGTTGCCCATGGGTCTTGTTTTGTCTGCTTAGAGGCTGATGCTAAGCGGTCCCTGATCCCTGCCTGGAAACTTCATTTTCTCATATTTCAGCGGATTTGCCACTATCCGCCAATAAATACCATGGTGCGGGAGGGTTGTATGAAACCAGGCTCATTGATGCGATGACCCTCTTCTTTTTCCATCACAATCGAGCTGATATAGGTGACCAAATCCTCGTCGGAGGCTCCTTCGCGAAGCAGGGCGCGCAGGTCGTGATCGTCCTTGCTGAACAGGCAGGTGCGGAGCTTGCCATCGGCGGTCAGCCGGATGCGCGAACAATGGCCGCAGAAGGGCTGGGTAACCGGTGCGATGAGGCCGACTTCGCCGGGCGCGCCGTCGGCAAAGCGGTACTTGCGCGCGGTCTCGCTGCGCTCGTGCGGTATCTGCTCAAGCGGCCAGCGGGCGTGGATGCGCTGGTGAACTTCCGAGGCGGGCACGACGAGGCCGCGCGTCCAGTGGCGGTCGGCATCGAGCGGCATGAATTCGATAAAGCGCATAATGACGCCGGTTTCTCGGGCGAACAAAGCGAAAGCTTCGACTTCATCGTCGTTGAGGCCGCGGACCAGGACGGCGTTCACTTTGGCGGGGGCCAGGCGCGATTTCTGCGCGATATCGATGCTGTGCATCACAGTTGAAAAAGACTTGGTTCCGGTGATGCGTTCGAATCGCCCGGGATCGAGCGAATCGAGGCTGATGTTGATGCGGCGGAGGCCGGCGGCAAGGAGCCGGTCGCAGCGTTCGGCCAGCAGGTGGCCGTTGGTGGTCATGGAGAGATCTTCGACGCCGAGGGCGTGCAGACGAGCGATGAAGTCCTCGACGCCTTCGCGGACGAGCGGCTCTCCGCCGGTGATGCGGATTTTGCGGATGCCCAGGCTGAGGAAGATCGTGGCGAGCCGGTCGAGTTCGGGCCAAGAGAGAATTTCGTCGTGATCGCGGTAGTTTTCCGGGTCGGCGGAGCGGCAGTAGACGCAGCGAAAATTGCAACGGTCCGTGATGGAGATGCGCAAGTCGGTGATCTGGCGGCCGAATTTGTCGTGAAGGGTCATGGTCCGCTGTGCTTGTTGGATGCAGCTCCCCGCTACCTGGACGCGCAAGCGTTCTAAAACAAAATCGCCCGATCCAGTGCTGGGAATCGGGCGCTCACCGAAAAACTGCACATTTTCGGTGTGATCGCTCCTTTCCAAGCACGGGAGGCCCAGGCGTTTCCGCCCAAACCCTCAGCCCCGATCGTTTCTCGGGACATCGCCCCAGCAGCCGTGGGTTATCTCTCCCGTAGGCTTCAGGGGTCGGAGTTACGATCCCTAGTGTATGCCTGTGCCAAACGAATCGCAATTCGGTAGAATGGGCCAATGCCAGACTTTTTTGGAGCTGATGAGCGGGTAGCGAGCGTGAGTTTCACCGCCGATTCGCTCAGCGTTGCTTTGATGGATGGACGAACCATCAGTGTGCCTCTCGCCTGGTATCCGCGGCTCCTGCAGGCCTCGACAGAGCAGCTGAACAATTGGAAGATTGCAGGCGGTGGATACGGTATTCACTGGCCGGATTTGGACGAAGATTTGAGCACCGAGGGGCTCTTGCGCGGAGCCCCGGCCCCACGTCATCCTGCCAAAGCATAATCGAGCGGCATTACCCACACGCACTCTGTGATAGAGTTTTGGCCACGCCATGCGGATCTTCGTTTTAGGGGCCGGAGCGACCGGCTCTCTTCTCGCACAATTGCTGGAGCGGCAAGGACATACGGTCTGGTGCGGAGACCGCGATCCGGAGCGCGCGCGGCGCTTCCTGGGCAAGAAAAGCACCATCGCGGTAACGGAAGTGAACGCGCGAAACCTGCGCGGAATTGTGAAGGCCGCGAAGGGCTGCCAGCTGATCGTCAACGCTTCGGCTTCGGTCTTTAACGAGATTGTGCTGCGTGCCGCGCTGCGGCTGCGCGCGCATTACGTCGATCTCAGCTCGCACCTGACGCGCCATCCATTCAAGGCCGAGCAGTTCCGCTACGTGAAGAAATTCGAAGAAAAGAATCGCGTGGCACTGATCAATACCGGAGCAGCGCCCGGTCTGACCAATTTGCTCGTGAAGCGCGCGGCGGACGCACTGGACGAAGTCCAAGCCGTACACATCCGCCTGTATGAAAGCAGCGAGAGTGACGATCCCATCTCTCAATGGTCGCCGGAAGTATCGTTCGACGAGGCGGTCTCGCACCCGCGCGTCTACCGCAACGGAAAATTTCAACTGGGGAAGCGTTTCTCGGAGATTGAGAAGTTTCGATTTGTTGATCCCATCGGCAACGCGCGCGTGGTGCTGGCGGCGCAAGATGAAGTGGCCACGCTGCCTCACTTCATTCCCATGCGGGAGCTGGACGTAAAAATCGGCGGGAACGAGATCGACCGGCTGCGGCGCTGGCACAAACAGGGAAAACTGTCCCGGTCACGAGGGATGGCCCGGCATCATTTTCCCCAGACCTCTTCTCCGCGGATGATTGCCAGGCTGATTCGGCAGGGAATTTTGCAGAACGCTCGTCTCGCCGCGGCCGTGCTGGTGCGGGGAGTGAAGCGCGGCAAAAAAGAAGATCAGCATTTGCTGATCCGCAGCGATTGCACGTTTCCGACACTGTATCAGATCCGGCAGCAGGGGCGGTATACGACGCCGGTGGCGTACGCAACGGCCCACATCACGGCGCTATTCATCAAATTCTTCCCCAGGGATCTTGCGGGAGTGTTTGCGCCGGAGATGCTGCCGCCCGAAACCCGGCGCGCCGTCCTCGCGGGCATTCGCAACAACAGCATCCGCATCACACACAAGACGACTGTGCGGAAACACCACGTCGAAGAGGACGAAGAGTTCTAACCAGGCAACCGCGCCGCCTT
>JBGQDD010000320.1:0-4474 GCA_041495665.1 Candidatus Acidiferrum sp. | reverse complement strand
CTTCTCTGTGTCCGGCGCCTGCCCCGACCCGGTCGGGGCGCTCTCTGTGTTGAATCCCCCTGTCTCCTTTGTCGCGTCTCCCTTCCACGGCATGATCCAACAACCCGCCATCTTCCCGCTCGTCGCCAGTTGAATCGCCCCCGATTTCTTCAGCATTTCAAACGCCGCATCCCAGAACTTCAGGTGCAGAATCTCGCTCTCCCGCGCCAGCAGCTCGTAGCCGATCTCCAGCCGCGCCATCGTCCGCAGGTGACAGCTCACAATCGCGTCCGCCACCACTCGCGCAACCTCCGCATCCTCGCCCTTGCCCTCCTCAATCGCCCTAAGCGTCTCCCCGCGCAACTTAGCAGCGCGCGCCTTGTCCGCAGCAAAGAAGCTCGTCGCCTTCGCATACAAGTCCCAGCAGTAGTAATCGAACTTCGGTTCGACGGCCCGGTTCTTCACCCAAACCGGCGTGACCTTTTCCATCTGCAACATGCCGATCACCACGTCCGCTACTTGCACGCCCGTATTGTCGATATAATTTTGAATCTGCACCCGGTTCCCCGCGTGCCGCAGAATCCGCACCATCGTGTCGCCCAGCACCGCATTCCGCACGTGCCCGATGTGCGCCGCCTTGTTCGGATTGATGCTGGTGTGTTCGACGATGATTTTTCCGTTCTCACCACCCGCCGCCACAGCCTTCTCTCTTTTTCCCTTTTTCTCTGCGTTCGGCGCCTGCCCCGACCCGCTCGGGGCGTCTCTGCGTTGAGTCTTCTCTCCGTTCTCCTCGCCACTTTCCTCTTTCACTCCCCCCCAAAACGCCGCTCGATCGAAATACGCATTCAAATACCCGCCGCCCGCCACTTCGACTTTGGCGATCCCGTCGACCCTGCCCAAACCATTCGCGATCTCCTGCGCAATCTGCCGCGGCGCGCGCTTCAACCGCTTCGCCAATTCAAAACACACCGGCGAAGCCGCCTCTCCCATCTCAATCTTCGGCGGCCGCTCCAGCACAATCGCCAGCTCCACGCCATACTTCTCGCGGATATGCCCCGCCAGCGCCTCGCGCAACCGGTTCGTCAGTCTCTGATACACATGTCCCCTTTTGGAGTGCCGGCGGTTTACCCCGACTTTGTCGGGGCCGGCTGCCGTTTTTCCAGCCTAAGCCCACGGCCAACTTTAATCCTGAAAACAATTCTTCTCCGCTTCAATCCGTGAGCAACTCAGTATAGAGAGCCAGGTTAACATGGTCAAAGAATCGCTCCCCGATCGGTCCCATTTGCTTGCATAGCCGCCGCCATAAACTCAGAACGTTTTCCTTGACCATCCCTTCTTCTTGCGCTACACTCTTACTCAGGAAAGCGTGTAGGTGGATTGTGGCGGCCAATTGGCCGCTTTTTTTTGTTTGGATCGGCACCGTTTTTCTGCCCGCGAGGCTGTTTCCTGTCGGCGCCGCCCCGCACAAATATGCTCAAATTTTGCACGATTTCAGTGCAACGCAACCCCTTTAGAATCAACACTTGCAAAAGTGTATCAAAACAAAGCACTTTAACCTCCTTTAGAATGAACACTTCTTCAAAAACATAGGGGTAGGGGGGGCCGCACAACTAGACTTTCGGATTCTACAAGCTGCCTCGATACTCCTCCTCAGGGCCAGAATTTTTCGGGACGGACCGGCAATAAGCGGCCACCAGTCACTAGTCGCCAGTCACTTCCTTCGTTTGACACACTGTCCCTCCGCCGATACTATCAAGTCTTCTCCAACGGGACTTCAACTGGACAGGCAGTTCCCGCGGCGGCATCCCATGAAACTCGCTTATTTCGATTGTTTTTCGGGCATCAGCGGTGACATGACGCTCGGCGCGCTGGTCGACGCCGGCTGCGACGTGGAACACCTCCGTGCCGAACTCCGCAGCCTCCAGGTCCCCGGCTGGGAGCTCACCGCCGAAAAAGTCTGGAAAAACGGCATGGCCGCCACCTACGTCAAGGTTAAGACCGAAGATCAATCGAAGCATCGCTCGCTCAGCGCGATTATGGAGATCTTACAGAAGTCGCAGCTCGCGCCCCAGGTGCGTGAACGCGCCGCCGCGATCTTCACGAAGCTTGGCGAAGCCGAAGCCCGCGTCCACGATGTGCCGCTCGAGAAAATTCACTTTCACGAAGTGGGCGCGGTTGACGCCATCGTCGACATCGTCGGCGCTTGCATCGGCTTTCACGCCCTCGGCATCGAAAAGTTCGCCTGCTCCGCATTGAACGTCGGCGGTGGAACCACAAAAATGGCGCACGGCGTTTTGCCCGTGCCCGCGCCCGCCACGGCGAACTTGTTGCAAGGCAAGCCGACCTACTCTAACGGCGTCCAAAAAGAACTCGTCACGCCCACCGGCGCAGCTATCGTCGCGACGCTTTGCGATGCGTTTGGCCCGCAGCCTCCGATGAGCGTTTCCGCCATTGGTTACGGCGCAGGCACTCTCGACCTCGAAGGCCAGCCCAACGTTGTCCGCATCATGATCGGCGAAGCCGTGGAAAAAACCGTCGCCGGCTTCGACGAAGAGATTGCTGTCATTGAAGCGAATCTCGACGACATGAACCCGCAAATCTATGGCTACTTCCTCGAAAAGGCTTTGGCCGCCGGCGCTCTCGACGTCTACACCACACCGGTGCAAATGAAAAAGAATCGTCCCGGTACGCTGCTCACGGTCTTGTGCAGGACGCAGGATACCAACGCGTTGATGTCGCTCATCTTTACCGAGACGACCACCTTTGGCGCGCGCACTTACCGTGCGCAACGCCGCACGCTCCCTCGTGAATTCGTGAACGTCGCGACGGCCTTCGGTGACGTGCGCATCAAGATTTCCCGCGTGAACGGCCGCATCTTGCACGTCGCACCCGAATATGACGACTGCCGCAAACTAGCCGTCGAAAAAAATGTCCCTCTCCAGCGCGTGATCGGCGAAGCCCTCCGCGCTTACGAAGCAGGCGGGAAAACAAACTAGACATGCCAGCCAATAAGCCCAAGTTCTACATCACCACGCCGATCTACTACACCAACGGTTTGCCGCACATCGGCCACACCTACTCAACCATCGTGTGCGACACCATCCGCCGCTACAAACGCATGCGCGGCTACGACGTGGTCATGACTACCGGCACCGACGAACACGGCGTCAACGTCGAGCGCTCCGCCAAAAAAGCCGGTGTTCCGGAATCCGAATTCGTCTCGAAAATGGCCGCCGAGTGGCGCAGCCTCTGGGACGAACTTGGCGTCCAGGGCGACGAATTCATCCGTACCACGGACCTGAAGCACGCGCACACCGTGCAATGGCTTTTCAAGCTGTGCCGCGAAAATGGTTTCGTCTACCCCGGTCACTACACCGGGCAATACTGCATCCACGACAATGCCTACGTGGACGTGAAGCCAGGCGAAAACTGTCCCGATTGCGGCCGGCCCACGGAAACCGTCACCGAACCAAACTTTTTTTTCAAACTCTCCGCGTTTCAAGAAAAGCTTCTCAATCATTACAGAGAAAATCCCAACTTCATCCAACCCGAAGCTCGCCGCAACGAAGTTCTCAGCTTCGTTGAAGGCGGTCTCCGCGATCTCAGCATCACGCGTACTTCGATTCGCTGGGGCATTCCCGTGCCCGGCGAAGAGCCGCACGTCTTTTACGTCTGGTTCGACGCGCTCACCGCGTATCTCAGCGCCGTCGGCGGCCCGCAGTATGAGAAAACCGGATTCTGGCCCGCCGATGTTCATCTCGTCGGCAAGGAAATCATTCGCTTCCACGCCGTTTACTGGCCCGCCTTCCTGATGGCTGCCGGCCTTCCGCTGCCAAAAACAATCTGGGCCCACGGCTGGCTGCTCATGGACAGCGCCAAGATGAGCAAATCCTTGGGCAATGTCGTTCGCCCGCGGCCCATCGTGCATGTCCTCGGCATGGACGCTCTTCGCTACTATCTTCTGCGCGAAACCGTTTTCGGCCAGGACGGCAATTTTAGCTATGACAATATGGTCGTTCGGTACAACGCCGATTTGGCTAATGGAATCGGTAATCTATCAAATCGAACGCTCACAATGGTTCAACAATATTGTGAAGGTCGAATACCTCAGCCCACGCCCGGGCGCGTTCTGAGCGACGACAACAATATCCTTCGCTTTATATTCCGGCAGGAAACGGACTTGATTGCTGGAAAAAGTGAAGTTGACAACTCCAGTTACTACAACACCTTGCAGTTCTCCCACGCATTGCAGCACATTGAGAGACTTGTATCGCAGGTCGACGCATATTTGGTCCAAAAAAAGCCGTGGATTCTAGCCAAAGATGAGAGCCAAAGACAACTTCTCAACGATGTCCTCTATGATGCAGCTGAAGCGTTGAGAATCATCACCGTCTTGGCGCATCCTGTGATTCCAAACGCGACCACTGAGATATGGAAACAGCTTGGCCAGCCGGGTACGCCTGCCGACCAGAGTTTGACAGATCTGGATTGGGGG
>JBGQDD010000319.1:0-4484 GCA_041495665.1 Candidatus Acidiferrum sp. | reverse complement strand
TCATCACCTCGCTGTCCACGAGGTTCTTCGGGCATCCCAGGCTGACGAATCCGACCTTAGTCATAGGCTATGAATTTGTGCCTTTGCGCAATTCTCAATGATAACACGAGCCATTCGTTCCGGTGTTTGTAGGGGCGCTCCGACCGGGTCGGAGCGCCCGTGCTAGGCAGGAAGTATTCCGTCTTCAGCGCGAACGCAATGCCGCGCGAATGTGGTCAAGGAGTTGGCGCAAGCGCATGGTCTCGCAAGGTGCGCCCCCAAAGCGTGCGTGAGCGTACAGTTGCGTGAATTCCCGGACGGCGGGCGCGAGATTCGGCGAATCCACGGCGGCCGCGAATTCGAATGGCGTCTGCGACACATCTCGCATCAGTCCGCGCCGCGCCAGCATTCGTAGCAGTTCCGCATAGAGCCGCGAGGCAAGCTGTGGATCGCTGCGGACCACCATGGATCCGCGCAATTGAAGAAAGAGACGGACGCGGCGGATCAGTTCGGCGAGAAGATTGAAACGCAAGGCCACCAGAAAAAGTACCAGCGCGATCGGCAGCAAATAGCCCAGCATGCCCCGCTGAAGCTGCCAGGACTTCATCCATTTCTTGCCCGCGCGCTGTTTGTTCGCGAACCAATCGCGCGCGGATTCGCTCCAATTCCGCGAGTCTCGCTGCAGGTTTTGTGCCAGGACCATTTGGTGGGCGAAGTCGTAGCCGATTACCCATTCGCTCCAGGTGATCTCCATCCAGTCGGCGTACTGCCCCAGGCGCGTTAGGAAGCCGCCCTCGTTTTCCGGACTCGCCGGCGTGGGATCGAATGTTTGCCAGTCCATGCCGGGGAAGTAGACCTCCACCCAGCTGTGCGCGTCGCTTGCGCGGACGATGTAATCTCCGCCCAGGTCGTTGTATTCGCCCGGCAGGAAACCGTTGACTTCGCGCGCAGGTATCCCGAGCGTGCGCAGCATGATGGTCATTGCCGAAGCAAAGTATTCGCAGTGGCCCGCGCGAGTCTCGAAGAGAAAATGAGCGAGCGGATCGTCCCCAGGTTTCCCGGTCAAATTCAAGGTGTAGCTGTAACGATTACGCAAGTAGCTTTCGATGACCAGGGCCTTGTCAAATGGAGTGCGGGCGTTTTTCACGATCTGTTTGGCAAGTTCCGGGATGCGCGGGTCCAGCGGGGGGAGCTGCAGGTACGTTCCTCTGATATCCGGCGAATATTCCGTCGAAGCGACGCGGAGTTTCGCGGCGTTCAGTGGGGGCAGGAGCGAAAACCCCGAATACCGGATGGCCATGTAGTTGTGAAAAGGATTCAGCAGGGTATCCGTGGAATCCCGGAGAATATAAGTGCGGCGAATCGCACTGAATGAGTTGCTACTTTCGCCGGTGAAATTTCCTTTCAGAGAAATGACCTTGCCGGGAACGAAAATCGCGTCGGTGGCCAGAGGTTCAAGGTAAACGGTATAGATCATTCCTGGCTTGGGCGAATCTGTTTTCTGCGGCGAATCCGCGGCGTGAATCCAGCCATCATCACCCGGCTGCAATCTTTGCGCGTTGTGCTCCGAGGAGGTCCATCGTCGGCCATCGAAAGTGGTGAGCGCGATGCCTCTCCAGCGCAGCAGGTCGTAACCTACCGGCTTGCCAGTTTGTACGCGCATGACCACCGCGGAATTCTTTTTGATCTCGCCGATTTGACCGAGCTCGACGTTTTCCGTGAAACCGGACATGAGCGAGGGGCTGAAGCTGGCCCGGCCGAGGTACCCGGCGCTAAAACGCGGAAAAAAGAAAAACAGCACGCCACCGAGAACGATGGCTCCGCTGGCCACGCTGAGAGCGGAAAGACTAAGCGCGCGATTCAATCTTCGATCGCGCTCGGTGTGCAGGTAGAGAGCCGGCGAGACCGCGCCGATCGCTCCGCGGCGTAATTCCATTCCAACGAAAGTGGAAACACCGAACAGGAGAAAGATGAAAAAAAGTATCAGAAAGGTCGTATCGACGGTAAGGACGGCTGCGGCGAGAATACCCGCAAAGGACAGCATCGATAGGAATAGCGCGTCGCGGTCGGTGACGGCGCTATAGAAACGGACGATGCTGACGAAAATCAGAAAATGTACTGCTCCCAACAGCGCGGCGAATAGCGGCGGATTGGACGAATTTCCAACAGAGAAACGCGAGAGCACCAGGGTGTCCACGGGGAAGAATGCCAGGTACGCGAGCACGCACCAGGTTGCGGCGCGGTGCGAAAATTCGGCGGGGCGTACATGCCACCAGCGAATGCCCTTGTAGAGCACGACGAGTGGGGCTGCCAAGCTGGTGACGATGTCGAGCTTTCCAGTGCTGACGAGCGTGACCGTCGAAGTGAGGATCAGCAGTGAAAGCGAGGTGCGGAAGAATCGCTCGGCGGGCAGAGCGGCGTCACTCGGAGTTGCGATGGAGGCAGCCATGGCGGACTTTTTATCGTAGCACCTGGGGGATGGGGCAGGAATGAGAGTGGGCGAAAGGATTACTCTCGGCGTTTGGCCGCAGCGGAAACTGCCGCTGCCAGAGCGGCGCGCGCCACTTTCCTGGTGAGGTTGGAGACGGGCAGGCTGGAGATGTCACCGAGCGGAACGCGCCTCGCTCCGGGGACGCGGGGGAGATTTTTTAGTTCGATGAGGAAGGGTAAGAGGGTGATGGCGCGATAGGTTACCGCATGACGGATTTTGCCGGCCGGGACGAGATGCCATTTGCGCTTTTGCACGCCGGGTATCTGTTCTCGGAGAAACGCGAGGAGATTCCCGGCTGGTTCCCCGGTCACCGAGAGCGCAGGAAAATGCCACATTCTTGAAACCAGCGTCGGCACGTGATCGGCGGCCGCCTTCTCCTTGGTGTTCTTCGGCGGTGGAAGCAGCAGAGTTTGGCCTTTTCCGTCTGCAAAAACAGCAGCGGCTAGAATAACTTCTACCGTGGCGCGCTTCTTCTGTTTTTCAGGCAGGAATTCGGTGATGCCAAGCCTGCGCCCTTCACAGAATTGCGCGACCGGGCACAGGAGACATCGCGGCAATTTTGGAGTACACAGCGTCGCGCCCAGCTCCATCATGGCTTGGTTCCAATCGCCGGGGGATTTCCGTTCGAGCAAACGATCCGCTGTTTTTTGCAACTCTTGCCAACGCCGCGACTCGCGGAGGTCGCCGCGAATTGCGCCGAGGCGCGCGAGGACGCGCGCGACGTTGCCGTCGAGGACGGCTTGTTTTTCGCCGAACGCGATGCTCAGAATTGCCGCGGCGGTGTAGTTTCCGATGCCGGGCAATGCCAGGGCATCTTCCAAGCGCGTGGGAAATTGTCCTGCGTGTTTCGCTACGATTAGCTGCGCGGCTTTTTGCAGGTTGCGCGCGCGGCCGTAATACCCGAGCCCCGACCAGAGGCGCAGCACTTCTTCCTGCGGCGCCGCGGCGAGCGCGTAAACGTCCGGGAAGCGCTGCAGAAATCGTTGGTAATAAGGGATCGCGGCGGCAACGCGGGTTTGCTGCAGCATGATTTCCGAAAGCCAGATGAGGTAGGGATCTCCTGTGCGGCGCCACGGCAGGTCGCGCTGAAATTGGCGGAACCAGCCGAGCAACTGCTTGCGAAATGCGGTGAGTTCGCGGCCTTCTAACATTGTGCCGGGATATTCTCGCACACCTGCGGAGCACCAAGTGTTCTTGGAATTTGCGAGCCTCGCTCCCGCCTTTCTTAGCGAGAGAATTCAAACTGCGATCGTTATCCTCGAACGGAAGAAAAGCGGCGGCAAGCCGCCGCACGCCAAAGGAGAAGGGCGGCGAAAGTTCAGCGCTGCGGATCGTCGGGGAAGACGACGTAAGAGGAACTCCACACGGAGGCGGGGACGGAGCCGTGGGGCTGGCTGGTCACGATGATCTTGAAGAGTTCGGGCGAGGCGGCGAGATCGGCCATGAGCGATTGCTGGGGATCGGGTGGCAAGGGTTGCGCGACGGCCAGGTGCTCGAGAATCGCAAAAATGATTTCGTCGGCGGGAGCGAGAGGAGTTTCCACGCCGGCGCTACGAAATTGCAGCAAAGAATTGTTTTCGTAAAAGTGCCAGGCCAGGCTGGCGCAGATGGTGACGGCGCGCTCGAAGCGCTCGTTGGACGCAGCAACTCCAGGTTTCAGAGAGGAGAATTCCTCCGCGGAGAGATGAGGATCGAGAACGAGCAGAATGCGGCAGTCGTCTTCGCGGGTGAATTCGCGAACCATCAGTGAACCAGAGCGCGCGGAAGCTTTCCAGTGAACGTGGCGCGCGCTGTCCATCGGCATGTACTCGCGCAGTGCGTAGAGATCCTGACCGCGGCCTTTGGTGAGGCTTTCGAGTGCGCCCTCCAAGCCGGGAAGAATTTCCAGGTATTCAGTGGTTGGCTCGACGGATGGATAAACGAGCGCCTCGGTTTTCAGATTGAGCTGGCGGGCCTTGCGCAGAAAGCCAAAGGGAAAACGAGTGACGATGCGGAATGCTTCCTGGCGATAAAC
>JBGQDD010000318.1:0-4493 GCA_041495665.1 Candidatus Acidiferrum sp. | reverse complement strand
TGGCCGCGCCTTTTTCCCTCTCCTTGTGCTGAACCAGGTCGGAACGTCGCATTGTTTGGCTGCTCCAGCCCAATCCCTTCCCAAGCTACTTGAAGGACCGGGTGCTCACTGCCGCATTCGAATCACAGGCCACACGAAGCGCAGGAATCACTTCTTTATGGCGTTAGCGAATTATGTTCCGCGTGCGCGATGCGGTAAAGTTTGGTGCGAGCCGCGTGTGCCCGATGTGCAACCGCCTGCAATCGCGGGATTGGGAAGACTTCAAACAGGGAGCCACATGATGTCGGCATTTCAGGAACACCGGGAAGAGCTGGAGCATTACGAACAAATGTTCGGACGCGATCGCGGGCGGCTAGCGGTGTCGCTGGACCGCTTGACGAACGCGCTCGTGCTGGTGGGCCAGCACGGCGTGTATTGCACCAGCCAGCGGAATCCGGCAGTTCCCGCGATGGACCTGCGCATCATCAACCAGGAGCTGGTGCACGCGAAAGAATTAGTGCAATCGGTGATGGAGGAGATGCGCCTGGCAAAACAAAAATCACCGAGCTGACAATTGAAAATTGAAAATAGAAAAGTGAAATTGGAAAACGGAACGATTGAACTTGGGCGGCCGGCGCATCGAATCTCTATTCCGGTTGCAAGAAGGGATTCAAGTGGCGCTCGTCGCCGATGGTGGTGGCGGGGCCGTGGCCCGGGTATACGATGGTCTCGTCCGGCAGGTGCATCAGTTTTGAGCGCAGTGAATCCATGATCTGCTCCATGGAGCCGCCCCACAGGTCGGTGCGGCCGATGCTGCCGGCAAAAAGTGTGTCTCCGGAAAAAAGCTGTGGCGCGCGAGGCAGAATTTTCTCGAGTTCGTCAGGCACTGGCATTTCTCGAGAGCCATCGGGATCGGTAATTTTTTTCAAGAGATCAGCGATGGCAATTTCGTCGCCAGCCTCATCTTTAACGGTAATTCTCTTCGGTACCGCAGCGACCGTGACTTTTCCAGCGTCATGCGGGAGATACAGTGAAACGCTGCCCGGCGTATGGCCCGGAGTGTGAATGACCTGGGCCTCAAACCCTCCCCAGCGAAGAACGTCGCCCTCCTTCAGCAACTGATCGATATCGGTAAGCTCCGGCGGGAGGACGCCGAGGAACGCGGCTTGCATGTCCATCGCCTGATACAGCGGCAGGTCGTCGCGGTGCATGAGCACCGGTGCGCCCGTGTATTGATGAAGTTTGCTCAAACCGCCGACGTGATCGATGTGCGCGTGCGTGCTGACGATGACTTTTACGGTCAGCTTATGACGCCCGAGAAGATCCAGAATGCGATTGACTTCGTCGCCGGGGTCCACTACCAGCGCTTCGCGCGTGGCGGGATCGCCGATGATCGAGCAATTGCACTGCAATATCCCTACCGGGATGGTGATATGGATCAATCCGTCCGTGGCGGCATTGAAGGTAGGCCGTCCGTTGCTCATGAAGTGGAGTATATCATCGGAGATGAAGGGATTCGCGAGAGGCGCTGCATGGCGTACGACGCTCTTTGATAGACTAAATGCTGGAGGATGCGCGAACGCGCGGAAATGGCTACACCAGGTCTGGCTCTGAACACGGCGCTTGCGGCCGTGCACCTTGCCGCAGGCGCGAAAATGGGAGTTTGGTTCGGCTGCGCGCTGCCGGATTACTTTGGCGACGCGGCCGCCGAGTATCGCAATGCGCGCGACACGGTGGCTCTGATCGACAAGAGCTACCGCGCGTATCTCTCCTTCACCGGGCCCGACCGGGTGCGCTACTTGAACGCGATCCTGACGAACAACATCAAAGACCTCCGCGTGGGCCACGGCAACGTTTCGCTGCTGCTGAATCCGCAAGGGCATATCATCGCCGAGATCGAGACTTATGCATTTGCGGACCGTCTCTTCTGTGTGTCGCACGCCTTGATTCGCGAGCGCCTCATCGAAGTTCTCGACAAATTCATCATCATGGATGACGTGAAGCTGACCGATGAGACGGCCCGCTACGGCACGCTGGCTCTGGAGGGTCCGAAGGCCGCCGCGATTGTCAAAGAAGTTTCCGGCGCGGACGTCACAAAGTTTGAGGAGCTTTCCTCTCACGGCGGAACTGTCGGTTCGATTCCCTGCTACATCGTGAAGCGATCTCCGGGAGGAGTCCCCGGGGCGGAGTTCCTCGCCGAAAGCGGAAAGCTGGTGGAGCTTTGGCAGATTCTTTCGGATGCGGCTCGCTGGCACGAAGGCGGGACGATGGGCTACGCGGCGCTGAGCGCAACCCGCCTCGCTCAAGGTGTGCCGTGGTTTGGCTATGACTTCGGAGAAAAACAAATCCCCCACGAAGCGGGATTGCAGGACAGCCACATCAGCTACATCAAAGGCTGCTACACCGGGCAGGAGATCGTCGAGCGCGTGCGCTCCCGCGGCCAGGTCAACCGCCGCCGCGTCGAACTGCTCTTCTCCGGCGACGCCGTGCCCGAACCGGAAGCGCTCCTGACACTCGAAGGCAAAGAAGCGGGCTACGTCACGCGAGCGGCGCGGACCTGGGACCCACCGCGCATCCTTGGAATGGGCTACGTCCGCAAAGAGGCCAACGCCCCGGGAACCGTGCTGCAGTGTGCCAGCGGAACCGCGACCGTGGTTCAGTCCCCCGTAGACGGGCGAAACGTGACTGGTGACTCGTGAGTTGCTTGAACACGGGTCTCTGCGACCGTTACTGCGTGCCATCTCAATACAAGCCACACAATTTGTAGACTCAATTGCACTTAATTTACTCGTTTCGGCGAAATCCACTTGTTGGGTAAATGCGTTTACCAGGCGCGCACAAGGAAAGTGAGAGAGCCCGACATCCAAGTACAGATCAGGATCTAGGTCCTTTTCGTTCCTGATCAGCTTTTGCTCTCGCCTTCAAATACGCCTGCGTCTTGCGAGACTTCTGAACCGTCTCAACCATCAACTGCTCAAAATGTCCCGTGAGTCCCTCGGAAATGTTGATCGGATGCCCAGGATTATTGTGGATGCACATAAACTGCATCGCCTTGTCCACCGTTTTCCCTGCGTTCAGCATGAACAACACTCCAGGCACATGGACGAAGAAGCTCCTCCATTTATGGCCGGGTGCCGCACCGTACGATTTTCAGGGTGCGGTTTTTGTTTTTGATTTTCTGCTACGAGTCGCGCAGCGCGAGCAGCGGGAGAACCGCTTCGCTTGAATTCGTTTTGTCCGATTACTTTGAACGCAAGCAACGTCTATAATCGCAAGAATGAACTGAACTAGCCTACCGCTTGTGTTTGATACCCCACAGACAGTAATCTTTCTTCGCGGTTAGACTAGGTTTGCGAGTTCCAGCGCCAACAGGCGGAAACACGTCTGAGCTCTCGCTGGCGATGACGGCTGGCAGATCGGAGTTGGCTCGTGACAACGGACAAGTCCAGCACCGAGTCACCGGCTTCAAAGGGAAAAAACAGGAGGAGTGACCGTTACCCTGTAGTTGTTCCCGTGCAGGTAAAATGGTTAGAGCCTACCGGCGCAGGGGTCATCGAGTTTGCGGAAGCCAGAGAAGTCAACATGCACGGTGGGCTGCTCGAGATGCGAGGCCGCCCGGCTATTGGCAGCCTTATCGAGCTGACCAACCTTACCTCAACCAAAACAGCCTCTGCGCGAGTGATATCCCTGCGTCCCTCCAAAGAGAGCGGAGAGTTGGGAGTGGCCCTCGAGCTTCTTACTCCCAGCGAAACTTTTTGGGGCGTAACGTTCCGGCTGAAGAGGGCCATCGACGACCTGCACAAACTGGAGAGCGCCATCCGATCGGGTGGGATGGATCCTCGCGTCCTTCGTGAGTTTCGCGACGCCGTCGATTATGTACGCAAGACCGCCTGGGCCCTTCAAGAATTGCAGGAGCGCCAGGCCCATCAACGGGATACCTCCACGGTGCGCTCCTTGCTCACCGAGGAGCGGGTCCGCCGCGCCACCCAGCTCAGCAAGGCGCTGGCCTCGGATTTAGACTCCCAGGAAGTGACCAAAGGAACCACCGGGGCTGCGGATCTTTTTCGAGCCATCGAAGGCCTCTATCAGCGCTTGGCAGGCTTATTCAAGATTCATAAATCTCGGTAGCCGCGTGCCCCGGGTGTCGTTTTAGCACCTGGGCCTTTTGATTTTCTTCTACGAGTTGCGCACGCCAGGCGGCGACAGAATGGTTACGTTTGAATGGGTTGGCGGGTGGCAATCAAATCGACCCCGCGCCAGCCGCCGCTGCCCGCGAGGAGACGTTCTTGTCAGCTTCCTCCACCGCGCTCCTGTCGATTTCGATCGAACCTTTGAAGTCAGCGCCGTCTTCGATCATGATCTGTGCCGTCGTCAAATTACCGATAATCGAACCGTCTTTCTTGATCTCGATCCGTCCCTTCGCGCGCACGTTCCCCTTCACGTAGCCGTACACCACCACGTCGCGGGCGTTGATGTCAGCCGTTACCTTCGCCGTCGCTCCGACCGTCAGCTTC